>JAVEZD010000058.1:6092-12773 GCA_034003165.1 Bacteroidales bacterium
GCCTGCCCCTCGGTAGATGTATCAGACCTGAGATACTCCATGTACCCGGACCTCATCAAAATCTCCATGGTGATGTTGTATGCAGTGGCCTCCCCGGCATGGCTTCCTACCTCAGAAATAATTGAGGTAAATTGTGTGAGGCGGGCGGCGGCGGGGGCCTTGATGCCCATGGCATCATGGTCACCCCGGTGAAAGGCCTCCCACATAGAGAGGGAGGCCGCCCCCGCCGCCGCCGCCAAATTCCCTAACGTCGTTCCACCAATCCCCCTTGCAGGAACATTAACAACCCTTCTGAAAGCCTCATCATCCTTAGGATTCATCAACAATCTCATATAAGCAAGAACATCCTTCACCTCCTGCCTGTCATAGAAAGAGTGCCCTCCATAAATTCTGTATGGAATCGACCCACGCCTCAAAGCCTCCTCAACCACACGCGACTGCGCATTTGTCCTATACAGAATTGCAAAATCAGAATACTGAGCCTTATCAGAATACAACCTTGTCTTTATAGAAGAGACTACAGAAAACGCCTCCTCCTGGTCTGAATAACCCCGCACAACCTCTATCTTCTCACCCTGGTCGGCCTCAGAAAAACACTCCTTGTTCAGTCTGTTCGAATTTTTTGCAATAAGAGAATTGGCAGCATTAACAATTGTCTGCGTAGATCTGTAGTTCTGCTCAAGTTTAAACTGCTTTGCCTCCTGGTAATCTTTGAGAAAATTTAGAATATTCTCAATCCTCGCCCCCCTGAAAGCATAAATACTCTGCGAATCATCACCCACTACACAAAGATTCCTGTGAATTGCAGAGAGCTTCTTAACTATAAGATACTGAGCATAATTTGTATCCTGGTACTCATCAACCAAAATAAACTGAAACCTCTGCTGATACTTCTGCAGAACATCAGGAAAATTCTTGAAAAGGATATTTGTATATACCAGTATATCATCAAAATCCATCGCTCCCGCCTGCTTACACTTCCTCTCATAGAGTTTATAAATTTGCCCTATCTGAGGCTTTCTGCTTCTCAAATCAGACTCCATAAGCTCCGCGCTCCCAAGGTATGCATCAGCAAGCACCAGACTATTCTTCGCCTTTGAAATCTTAGAGAGAACCTCATTAGGTTTATAAACCTTCTCATCCAGCCCCAGCTCCTTCACACAAGCCCTTACAGCACTTCTAGAATCAGAGGTGTCGTAAATTGTAAAACTCCTTGGAAACCCTATAAGCTCCGCATCCTCCCTCAAAAATCGTATGAAAACCGAGTGAAAAGTACCCATCCAGAGATATCTGGCATTATCGGTACCCACCATCCCGGCAATACGCTCCTTCATCTCCTTTGAAGCCTTATTTGTAAAGGTCAAAGCAAGTACCGAGCTGGCTTTATGCCCGTGGTTCAATATGTTAGCTATTCTGCAGGTCAATACCCTCGTCTTTCCCGAGCCTGCACCTGCCATTATCAATGATGGTCCTTCGAACTGCTCAACAGCCTGTCTTTGAGCACTATTCAACCCCTCAACTATAGTGGAAAAATCTCTTTTCATTAATGGCAAAATTACAAATAATGTGTATCTTTGCCGCAAATTTTTTATCCATAGAAAATGTCAAATAAAATACTTTTACGCAAAGGTTTAAACATTCCGCTAAAAGGGAGTGCATCAAACCAGATCGCAAGAAGCATCTCACCGGACATTTTGGCTGTAAAACCAACAGACTTTAAAGGACTTAACCCAAAACTCCTAGTTAAGGAGGGTGATTTAGTTAAGGCCGGCACACCTGTTATTGCAGACAAAAAAAATCCGGAGATCCTTATCTGCTCACCTGCGAGCGGTACAGTGAAAGAGATTGTACGCGGAGAGAAGCGGAAACTTCTTCAGATTCTTATTCAGGCAGACAAAAAACAGGAGTATGAGCACTCAGGCGCCCATGAAATCTGTAAAACCGGAAAACCTCAAGAGCTAAAAGATACTCTTCTCGCATCAGGGCTATGGGTTCTAATTAAACAGAGACCATACGGCACAATTGCAGATCCCTCAAAAGAGCCTAAAGCAATATTCATTTCAGGATTTGACTCAGCTCCACTGGCTGCAGACATGGATTACGCAATGAAGAATGAATTTGACAACATGCAGATGGGTGTAAACATCCTCTCCAAGCTGTCAAAAGGCGGAGTACATATAGGACTTCACGCAGACACATTCGCCGGCAGCCCCATGCACAGACTTGAGAAGGCTAAAATACATGTATTTGACGGTCCCCACCCTGCCGGAAACGTAGGAATTCAAATTCACCATATCAGCCCCATAAACAAAGGCGAAACCGTCTGGACACTCGACCTGTACGCTCTGGCAGCAATAGGCCGACTCTTCAATAAAGGGGTATTTGACCTTCGCAGGGTCATTGCAGTAGCCGGACCTAAGGCTAAAAAGCCTGCATACGTAGAGACTCTTCCGGGAATGGCAATCAAAGAGATATCAGATTTTGCCGATTCAGCTAACGAGGTAAGATACGGAGACGAAGTGGGTGTAAGATACATAAGCGGGAATGTCCTTACTGGCGAGAACGCAGGAATTGACGGATATACCGGAATGTTCCACAACGTTATTACCATTATGGCAGAGGGTAACTACAGAGAGATGTTCGGCTGGATCAAGCCACTCAGAAGCAAAAAATTCAGCATTTCAAGATCTTACTTCTCATGGCTTATGCCTAACAAACAGTACAATCTTGACACAAACCTCAACGGAGGTGAGCGTGCATTTGTAGTGACAGGCGTTTACGAAAAGGTACTCCCTATGGATATACTTCCCCTTTATCTTTTCAAAGCCATTCTTGCCGATGACATCGATAAGATGGAACAACTCGGAATCTACGAAGTGATTGAGGAGGATGTTGCTCTTTGCGAATTTGTCTGCCCTTCAAAGGCTGAGATACAAGATATCGTATCAAAAGGCATCAACACCATGATTAAAGAAATGTCTTAACAGAACAGCGATGAAAGTTTTAAAGAAATTAGTAGACAACATAAAGCCCACATTCAGCAAAGGTGGAAAGCTAGGCTTTCTTCACTCGACGTTTGACGCTTTTGAGACCTTCCTGTTTGTGCCTGACCATGTAACCAAAAAAGGGGTACACGTCAGAGACTCAATAGACCTAAAGAGAACCATGACCATGGTAATCCTGGCACTAATGCCGGCTCTTCTCTTTGGTATGTACAACACCGGTTTTCAGCACAACCTCTCGATAGGAGGCAGCATGAACTTCTGGGAGATGTTCTTTTTTGGATTCATTAAGGTATTACCTCTCATTATTGTCTCCTATGTTGTAGGTCTCGGTATTGAGTTTATAGCAGCACAAATAAGAGGACACGAAGTAAACGAGGGTTACCTTGTAACCGGAATGCTTATTCCCCTTATTATGCCTGTGGATGTTCCACTCTGGATACTTGCACTCTCAGTAATATTTGCAGTTATTGTAGGTAAAGAGGTATTCGGCGGAACCGGTATGAATATATGGAATCCGGCACTTCTCTCAAGAGCATTCGTATTCTTTGCTTACCCTTCACAAATATCCGGAGACAAAATCTGGATTGAGGGACTTACAAAAGGAGAAGGCATTGTTGACGGCTTCTCAGGAGCAACACCACTCGCACACGCTGCGGCCGGTGAGTTTGACAAGATGCCATCATTCATGGATATGTTTGTAGGATTTATCCCTGGCTCAATAGGTGAGACATCAACAATAGCTATACTTATAGGAGCAGTAATGCTACTGTGGACAGGAATAGCAAGCTGGAAAATAATGCTCTCAACCTTTGCCGGAGGAATTCTTACTGGACTCCTTCTTAACGCACTGGCACCTGAAGGAAGCTATATGGCAATGCCTGCAATCAACCACATTGTTATGGGTGGATTTGCATTTGGAGCAGTATTTATGGCAACCGACCCTGTAACCGGATCGCAGACTGAGAGAGGCAAGTGGATTTACGGATTCCTCATAGGTGTAATGGCCGTAACTATTCGAGTATTCAACCCGGGTTACCCTGAGGGTATGATGCTTGCAATCCTTCTGCTTAACACATTTGCACCATTCATAGACCACTTTGTGGTTCAGTCAAACATAAAACGCAGGCTCCGCAGGGCAGCCATCAATAAATAGGAGGATTACAGATGGATACAAATAACAATACATATACAGTAATATACGCTACCGTTATGGTAGTAGTGGTTGCAGTGCTCCTTGCACTTGCATCCTATCTCCTTAAAGACCGCCAGCAGAGAAACGTTGCACTGGAGACCAAGCAGCAGATTCTTAAATCTGTTAAACTAGGCCTGGACGCTGAGACTGTAAAAGACAAGGCTACCTATCTTGAAGGACTGTACGACAAACACATTGCTGAGACCAAAGTTACTTCAGGCAATGAAGAACTTACTCTTTACGTTTGCACAATGGAAGATGGAGAGAAGCTCTACATTATACCTGTTCACGGCACCGGACTTTGGGGCCCTGTATGGGGATATGTAGCACTCAAGAGCGACTTCAACACCATATTCGGCACCACATACGACCACAAAGGCGAAACCCCGGGTCTGGGAGCAGAGATTGCAACTCCAGAGTTCTGCAAACAATTTGAAGGCAAACAAATTTTTACAAACGGTGTATTTAAATCAATCATGGTTGTAAAAGGCGGAGCCGACCCTGCCTCTGCAAATGAGGTTGATGCAATATCCGGCGGTACAATTACTTCAAAGGCAGTTGAAGAGATGCTTTTCAAAAGTATAGGACACTATCTGGAGTACTTCAAGATGGCAGCAGGTGCTGCTCCTGCAGAGAGCCTGCCGGTTGCAGATTCAACTGCTAACCCAGATTCAACTGTAGTACCCACACCTAACCCAGTAAACCAGTAAGCTATGGACAAAAAGATATTTATAGAACCATTGTTCAGAAACAACCCGGTTACAGTACTCGTACTGGGTATATGTTCGGCTCTGGCAGTTACTGTCAAGCTTGAACCTGCTATTGTAATGGCACTATCGGTGACAATTGTTACCGGATTCTCCGGATTCATTGTGTCACTGCTTAGAAACACTATTCCAAACAGGATCAGAATAATTGTACAGCTAGTAGTTGTTGCAATGCTTGTAATCCTTGTAGACCAAATACTTAAAGCATTTGCATACGACGTAAGCAAACAGCTCTCCGTATTCGTGGGTCTTATCATTACTAACTGTATCATCATGGGCCGGATAGAGGCATTTGCACTCGGCAACAAGCCCATCCCTTCACTGGTTGACGGACTTGCAAACGGCCTGGGATATGGTATAATTCTTATTATTATTGCCCTCTTCAGAGAGTTCTTTGGTTCAGGAACCATATACGGCTTCCAGATTATCCCTGCCGACTGGTACATCAAGAACGGCGGCTTCTATGAAAACAACGGACTCTTTATCCTCCCTCCAATGGCTCTTATTCTGGTGGGTTTGGTTATCTGGGTTCAGAGAAGCATTCAAAAAGAGTTACAAGAAAAATAAAACACATCCATTATGCAAGAATTAGTAAGCCTTTTTGTTAAGTCTATTTTTGTAGACAATATGGTATTTGCATATTTCCTTGGAATGTGTTCATACCTTGCAGTATCAAAAAATGTCAAAACGGCAATAGGACTTGGAGTTGCGGTAATATTCGTACTCGGAGTAACCCTGCCGGTAAACTTCCTGCTCAATAAATATGTACTCACTCCTGCAGCACTTACCTGGCTGGGACCTGACTTTGCAGGCATAGACCTGAGCTTCCTAAGCTTTATCATATTTATTGCAGTAATTGCATCCATCGTTCAGCTCGTTGAGATGATTGTAGAGAAATACTCACCTTCACTCTATGCATCACTCGGAATCTTCCTTCCGCTAATTGCAGTAAACTGCGCAATCCTCGGGGGTTCGCTCTTTATGCAGGAGAGGGGCTACGAGACACTTGCAGAGGCGACAACATTTGCACTTGGCTCAGGAATCGGCTGGTTCCTTGCCATTGTAGCACTTGCAGCCATCAGGGAGAAGCTCTCATATTCACAAGTGCCGGCTCCGTTACGCGGTCTGGGAATCACGTTCATAGTTGTAGGCCTTATGGGTATTGCATTTATGAGCTTCATGGGTATAAAACTCTAAGAGGAGGAGAAAAAGATGAATATTACACTTATTATAATTGTTTCCATAGTAGCCTTTCTCGTAGTTACACTGGCTCTTGTTGCCATACTTCTTTACGCTAAGGCGAAACTTATGCCTTCAGGAAAGGTGAAGGTAAATATCAACGACGGAGAGAAGGAGCTTGAGGTATCACCAGGAGCATCTCTTCTTAGCACACTTAGTGCCGAGAAGATTTTCCTTCCATCTGCATGCGGCGGTGGCGGAACATGCGGAATGTGCAAATGCCGCGTAACTGAAGGTGGCGGAGAGATTCTCCCTACCGAGACCGGCTTCTTCACACGCAAGCAACAGCAGACCCAGTGGCGCCTTGGTTGCCAGGTAAAGGTAAAAGAGGATATGAAGATTGAGATACCTGAAGAGGTACTCGGCATAAAGAAGTGGGAATGCGAAGTTGTAAGCAACAACAACGTAGCCACCTTCATCAAAGAGTTTGTGGTAAAACTGCCGGAAGGCGAGCACCTCAAATTCAAATCAGGCGGAT
>JAVEZD010000059.1:0-6696 GCA_034003165.1 Bacteroidales bacterium
CCGATGTGAGGGTGGCAAACCTGAGTTATCTTCAGGCAGGCTGGTATATTGATATGATGAGGCAGAAAGCCTTCGAGTCGGATCCCATGCCTCTTTCCCTGCCATCAGAGAAATATGTTGAGGGTTCCAGAACCCAGCTGCCTGTCAGTAACAGGGTCGATCAGCCTGTTCCAATATCACAGGTCCTCGATTTTGCCGCCAGTGACGACAGAAGATATATGATCGACATCACAGGACGGGGAGATTATTTTAACTATATTCCTGCCAATAAGTTTATTATAGATGTTGATTCGGCAAGGGTTCTCGACAACGGTACTGTTAAGGACTATTTTGCCGACAGGATTGTATCGCCCATGATATGGGAATATACTGAAGGTGATGCCTTCAAGGGTGACCTGGCAATCATAGACCTTCTTTCGACAAACAACTGGGAAAGGCCGGTTTATTTTTCGACCACTGTTCCTTCAAGCCAGTACAAGGGACTTGAGAAATACTTTATTCAGGAAGGGATGGCTTACAGAATAGTACCTGTCAATACCGGAACCAATGACATGGGTGAGTTTGGGATGATAGACCCCTCCATCATGTACGATAACCTTATGAACAAATTTAAATGGGGCAATGCAGAGGATCCGGAAGTTTATCTTGATGAAAACAATAAAAGGATGTTCAGCAACTTCAAGAGGCTGTTCGGAAACCTGGGTATGACTTTACTTGCACAGGGAGATACAGCAAAAGCTGTAGATGTCGCAAGGAAAGGTCTTATGATTGTGCCGGCCGAAAAGATGCCCCACGATTTCTTCAGTATAGGGCCTGCCGAGGTTCTCCTCAGGGCAGGGGAAAAAGCCGAGGGAGAGGCAGTTATTGAAAGTATTATAAAGTACTCCAAAGAGTACCTCGACTATGCTGTTTCACTGGGTCCGGGCATGCGTTTCGGAATGGAATATCCCAATGGGATCAATATGCAGGCCCTGCTCGATATCTACAATATGTCGGTGCGTCTGAAGCTCGATTCCCTGACTTCAAGGGTGGAACCTGAGATTAATGATTATTATGGTCTTTTATATTCTCCTGCACAATAGTTATGCGTTTTTTCAGACCCTTTTTTCCGGCCGTTCATCTGTATCCTGATGCTCTTTTCAGGATACAGACAGAGAAAAAGGAGCTCTGTCTTACCTTTGATGATGGTCCTAATCAGTCACATACTTTCCAGATACTAGAGACTCTTGACAGGTATAACGTAAAAGCAGTTTTTTTCTGTAACGGCCAGGCCGCCGAAGACAACCAGGCTATTGTCAAGAACATCCTCGACAGGGGACATTTGCTTGGGAACCACGGATATGTTCACCTCGATGGCTGGAAGTGTTCGGTCCAGGCTTATTTAAAAAATGCAGAGAGGGCCGATGACTATACCTCTGCAGTACTTTTCAGACCACCTTACGGTCACATGTTGCCATGGCAGTACAGCAGGCTGAAACAGAAATACAGGATTGTGATGTGGGACCTGATGCCCTACGACTTCGATAGTCGCTTCGGGATAGCCAACACACTTAATATACTCAGGCAGATGATCCGTCCGGGATCTATAATAGTAATGCACGACAAGCCCTCGTCAAATGCGGTGTTTGTTCTTGGAAGCTTCCTTGAGCATGCCCTCAGGGAAGGTTACAGATTCGTAGTTCCTTTTAATGGCTAGGCAAAAAATGTTGCAGCAGATGAAAAGATCCGTTTGAAACTCTCATCAACCAGGGGACTAAGCCTTTTGTCGAAGACAGGAAAAGGATTTTCATGAGAGCTGGGAAAGGGAAAATCCACCACGTCGACAACCTCCTTTTTGCCGGGGAACAGGTGCCCAAGCGTTGATATTATACCTCCTGGCGGTATTATTGAATCACCTGCAAGGGCAATAGAGCGGATCCTGCCGTCAAGCAGCCTGAGCCGTTTTTCTCTGAAAATCCTGAACCTGGCCAGGTCGATCATCGACCTGAATGCCATTGCAAGCATGCCCGACCAGGGAATGCCGTCTTGCAGATCCCTTTTCTTTACCTCGTTCTCGAAATCCTTCATATAATATGAATATACTCTGTCGAAAGCGGCGCTGTCCATAATAAGCTTCGACCTTCCGTTCATATTGGAAAATACAGAACCTCCGCAGAAGAGAAACAGTCTCGAAGCATCAAAAAGCCCTCCCGGATTGCCCATCATCATTATCTCGGCCAGGAAAGCCCCTATCGAATATGCGAAGATATCGACCCTGGAATTACCTGGGATAAGCGGATGTTCCCCGTTGCGGATCCCCGTAAGAAGTTTTACAAGGTCATCGGCTGTCTGATATCCCGAACTGAAAAAACGCAGCGGGTCATCATGCAGCCTTCTGCTCAAAGCCACGTTTGCGCACGAGGTGAGTATGTTGTGTTCCACTCCCGCCTGCCTTGCTTTTGCCTCACCTGCCATCACCCTCGGGTCTTTCCATAATGACGGGGAACGGTTTATGTGAAAGGAAATAGGGAACAGAATGACATAACTGCCGCAACTGCGTGCAAGATCATAAGCCCAGGCAAGATATTTGGTCCAGCTCCTCTCGTTAAGGCCGTGAAGGAGGAGTATCACTTTCCCCGAACTCCTGTCGGCTGGCGCAAAAAGCGGGTAAGAGAATGAAAGATTCTCAGGAATCGACAGATCATCCTTATTCATGAACTCCATAGTTGCAATGCTGGAACTGAATCCCATATTGAATACGGTGATGCCTGAATCACCTATGTCAATCTCATTCATGCCCTTTTCAAAAAGGGACTTTAACATCATGAAATCGTCGGTATAGCTCATTTCGGTTTGCATTGGAATTCAGGTGCAAATAAAAACCAGCAAAACCGCGACAGCAAATTTATGTTGTGGCCTGCTCTCTCAAGGGACGAAAAAGCGATTTCAGGGACAAAATCAATCAGGCAGGGACGGATTTTCTTTCCATTTTTGAAAGCTGATTGTAGTTTAAAGGCAAGTTTAAAAGACTATTTTTGTAATTGATAAAAAAACAAGATGATCGATTTTCATAAACCCATTCCGGCCTACCTGTATTCAAAACGGAATATAATCCAGTTGATCCTCTTTACATCCCTGTTTGCACTTGTATTTATAAATATATACTCACCATTTGGGGTCGAAAAATGGTTTACACTTACCCGTCTTGAGTTTTTTACTTATTCAAGCCTTGTAATACTGACGGGTGTGCTTATTGTGGTTATAAGCCGGATATTGATGTACCATATCTGCCGGCGCAAGGTTATCAACGTGGGGCAGTATCTGCTCTTCATCTTCGGAGAGATAATGCTTATGGCGCTGTTCTATGCCCTTTTTGAAAAATTCATTCTGAAAGATAACCGGGGATTAAATGAAATAGTAGAACTCTCAGCAAAGAACACTGCCCTGGTACTCCTGTTGCCATATTCGGTTTTGTGGCTTTATTTCTCGTGGCGTGAGAAAAAGGAGCAGATCGAAAGGATGGCTGAGATGCAGTCGCTCTCAGGCGGGGTTCCCAGGGAGATGCTTCCATTTTATGACGATAAGTCGGTCCTGAAATTCTCAGTAACCAAGGAGAACCTGTTTTTTCTGGAATCGGCCGAGAACTATGTAAGCATCTGCTATCTCAATAAGGGAAGAGTTTCCCGGTTTCTTCTGCGTAACACACTTAAAAAGATGGAGGAGAATTTTGCCGGCACCAATATCATCCGATGCCACAGATCGTATATGGTTAACTTCGACAGGGTGAAGGTAATAAGAAAAGAGAAGGATGGTCTGATGCTCGAGCTTGATGACCCTCAGGTTACCGATCTTCCGGTTTCGAAGACTTATGTGGATAACGTCATGCAGACTTTTTCAAGGTTCAGCAGAATGATCGATACATACTGATATTAAGGTAAGGATGGGTAAGGTTTTTTGGTTTGAAATAGTACTTTTGAATATATTATATTAATTACTGCTGATGAATATTTTAATCCTGGGATCCGGCGGGAGGGAACATGCCCTGGCCTGGAAGCTTTCGCAAAGCAAAAGAGAAGTAAGACTTTTTATTGCCCCCGGTAATGCCGGTACAGCCTTAACCGGAACTAACCTGAAGATCAGTCCTGAGAATTTTGAAGATGTTAAGAAGGCTGTTGTCGAAAACAGCATTGACATGGTTATCGTTGGTCCGGAAGCACCTCTTGTAAAAGGCATTCATGATTTCTTCCTTAACGATCCCGCACTGCGGCAGATCCCTGTTATAGGACCAACGGCACGTGCTGCCATGCTTGAAGGGAGCAAGGATTTTGCCAAGGACTTTCTTACCAGGCACGGAATCCCCACAGCCGCCTATAAGAGTTTCGACCGTTCGACCATGCATCTTGCTCCCGGATTTCTCCGTACACTCAGACCCCCGTATGTGCTTAAGGCCGACGGCCTCGCTGCAGGTAAGGGGGTGCTTATAATAAGCGACATCAACGAGGCTGAAAGGGAACTCGATGCAATGATAAGTGGTAAATTCGGCAGTGCAGGAGAAAAGGTTGTTATAGAAGAGTTTTTAAAAGGTATTGAATTGTCTGTATTCATAATTACAGATGGGAAAAGCTATAAGCTGCTTCCTGAAGCAAAAGACTATAAAAGGGTGGGAGAGGGAGACTCAGGCCTTAACACCGGGGGTATGGGTGCCGTATCTCCTGTTTCATTTGCCGGGAACGAATTTATGGATAAGGTAAGGGAAAGAATTATTGAACCGACAATGAAGGGACTGGCTGAGGATGAAATTGAATATAAGGGTTTTATTTTCTTTGGCCTTATCAATGTCGAAGGAGAGCCCTTTGTTATCGAATATAATGCCCGCCTGGGGGATCCCGAATCTGAGGTTATCATTCCCAGGATCAAATCAGATCTCCTTGAGCTCCTTGAGGGTGTGGCAGCCGGAGATCTCGAAAAGAGGACCGTTGAAACAGATCCCAGGTTTGTCACCACCGTAATGCTCGTTTCAGGCGGTTATCCGGGAGATTATGAAAAGGGGAAAGTCATAAACGGACTGCAGGAGAAAGGGAAAGGTGTTGTTTTCCACGCCGGTACCATCCTGTCGGATAAAGGGGTAATAACAGCAGGGGGAAGGGTGCTTTCTGTAAGCTCATGGGGCGACAGTATGAAGGAAGCCCTGGAAGGTTCGTATAATGATGTCAGCCTGATCTCATTTGAAAAAATGTACTACCGCAGAGATATTGGTTTTGATCTTTAACAGTATATGCTTCTGAGATTATTAAAGGGAACAGGCCCGGGAGTGCTGATTCTCATCCTGATGTCCCTTGTTGCTGTATGGATAAGTCCCCTCACAGGGCCACCTGCTACCACGGATGCGATGCCGGGAGAGAAACCCATGATCCTTTACAGCCTTCTGACAGGGCTGACAGGAGAGGGAACCACGGGCGGAATATTGCTTTCAGTGGTATTGACAGGCCTTATGGCTTACCTCCTTGTCTATTTCAATACCCTTGAGTTTTTTATTAGCGAAAGAACCTATCTGCCCGCGTTTGTATATATCCTGCTGACAGGCCTTTTCCCCATGAACCAGCAGATGAACCCTGCTCTTCCTGCATCTGTCTTCCTGCTACTGGCCATTATGAGAATTGTTAATACATACAGGGTTCAGGGTACCGCATTCTCTTTTTTCGATGCCGGCTTCCTCATTTCTGTTGGCAGCCTTTTTTATGCCAACCTTATATGGTCAGGGTTACTGCTTTTTGCAGGGATCATCCTTATAAGAAATATAAGCCTCAGAGAGCTGGTTATTTCGGTTGCCGGCCTTCTTACCCCCTTCCTTCTGTGTGCCGGGATAATGTATGTTGCCGGAGAGGATGTGACTTCCCTTACAGAAGGATTGAGATTCAATATCCTGGAGATGACTGTCAGTCCACGGTTAATGCCTGTAACGATAGCCGGACTGCTTGTAATGGGACTTTATCTTTTCATTGGAATAGCTTACCTCCTTACAGTGATAGGGAACAAAAAGATTAAAACAAGAAAGGCTTTTTCGGTCTTCCTCTGGTCGCTGGCAATATCTGTGGTAAGCAGCCTTTTTCTATCCTCCGTTTCTATGGAAATAATCTGGACCGGGTTAATACCTGCAGCTTACCTGATAACGCATTTCTTTGTCTTCAGCAGAAAGAAACTTATAAGGGAAATTCTTTTTATTATTCTGGTCGTTTCCGTTATTGCCGCTCAGATACTTTATTTTCACACCGGCGTCTGATCACCTTATCATTGAAACAACTCCGATAGCCGATCCAGATAGCCCTTCAGTGAAATCAAAATGAATCTCATAGATACCGCTACGGTTACAGACGAAATCGATAAAGCCGTACGACTTTCCTGTTTTCTGATCGAAGGATGAAGCAACAATTTTGTCACTTTCGTCGGTGATGTTCATAATAAGCTGGCCATCAGAATCGTCAGCATTACACATGGTAAACCTGTATTTTGTGTTTTTCCACAGCGACATGGTTGCCTTATATCTGAATTCCTCACCTGAGGTTCTTTTCCCGAGTTGGATACGGAAATCCTTAAGGTATCTGGCTGTTGATCCGGCATTTGTTATGCATTTTGCAACAAGAGGATCGCCTGACTGGGCAAAAGAAAACAGTGCCGCAGCAAAAACCAGAATGAGTCCCAATAAATACTTTTTCATCA
>JAVEZD010000059.1:6796-12733 GCA_034003165.1 Bacteroidales bacterium
TTTCATCAGTATATGATTGTTATTTTAATGGTCTTATAGCTTCCGGTTTCAGGCGGGACAAGTTGTCCCACCAGCCGGGAAAACCCACATGAAATGTAATTATGTACATGTCTTTTTGAGTATGCAATACATGTGGCTATCATCTAATTACCGGATATTAATTTGTCACGGACCGTTTTGGTAACCTGTATTATATCACTGAGCTGTTGGTCAGACATCTCAACAACACTTGTTTCGGTCTGTGTAACAACAAGTCCTCCGTCCTTTTCAACAGTCACGGGATCCCCCGGCCTGAAGCTTATATTTATGTCGCGGTATGCTTCCCTTATCTTCTGAAGGTCACTGCAGAGTTGTTCAAACTCACTATCCCTGCCACACCAGGGAGCCAGGAG
The DNA here is from genome assembly GCA_034003165.1 of Bacteroidales bacterium. Classification (GTDB taxonomy): domain Bacteria; phylum Bacteroidota; class Bacteroidia; order Bacteroidales; family VadinHA17; genus LD21. The sequence goes on from JAVEZD010000059.1 coordinate 7,189, forward strand.
CATTAAAAGGTCATCAAGGATGATCTTCTGCTCTCCTATTCTGTCGTTAAGGACAGGATCAGGATGGGAGGCCATTACCTGGGTTGCCAGATACTGTCCTTCTATCCACACTCCGGTAATCATAAGCGCAGAAAGATGGCCCCTGTTGTTCTCACGAAGATATCTGTCGATCCGGGAATATGAATCGATAGATATGAACAGAAGGGAATCAAGGTTTGACTTGTTGAGCGACAGCCTTTTTATAGCCTCGAAATCAAAAAACTGTCCAACCCTTATTCCGTCGGCCAGTTTTTTTATAGACGAAAGAGTCTCTATTGATGAACCGGTTCTTTCGTACATGTTGAGGTAGCCGAGGTCAGCTCCAAGGATCCCAAGTCCGACAGCTTTACTGAAGCTTGTCTGCAGTTTGTTTACATCAAGTGCTGAAGCCAGGTAATCGGGCGAAAACGGAATGCCGATTGTCTGAAGGAGGTTTGCAATCTCCACAGGTGAAGAGATGTTTTTCGAGATCTCTTCAATGGCTTCAGAACTGAGTCTCTCAGTTTCGGCAAGCGGGATGGTGTCTGCTTCAGGGAAAACAAAATCCCCGTTTTTGTTCCCCTGGTTTCTGCATGAGAAACTCATAAGAACAATCAGAAACAATAGTAAATACTTAATTTCTTTCATCCAGGATTGTATAAAAGACAATACAAAAATATAAAATTTCAGATTAACAATGGTTTAATAGGCTATTTTGTGGTTCTGTAACCGGAAATAATTTTTATAAACCTTTCGGGGAGGTTGAAATAAAGGCTGAAGTAAAGGATTAGTGAAAAGGTGAGTACCACCATAATATTAAAGGGGAAGGTATCATATTTCTGCCCCATGAAATATTTTGATGGTGAAAGGAAATGAGTCCTGAACCCCTTGCCTGAAGTACTCTCAGGATCAAGATATACAGGATCGGTGTTCTGGATGACAGTGTTTTTATAAACCAGTATCTTTTCGGGTTCATAGTATTTGGTTACTATCTCCTCGAGTTTATAGTTGTAGTATTTTCTTTCAAGTTCCCTGAGTGCCACTGGGTTGGCATTGACAAATTCATCCAGACGGTCGCCTGCCTGATTTGACAGGCTTAGGAAGATGTTTCTGGCATCAAGGAGATATGATCTGAGTGAATCAGCCACCATCTGGTTAAAAAGTCCCGGCTTCAGTTCTCCTGAGTACCTGAATACAGGCATCCCCGAATGGCGGGCAATAAGTGGCAGTTCATTGCTGAGCAACAAAAGGCCCCGTGACAGGCCGTTACCGGCCTTAAGAAAGTTACCTTCAGCATTATCCACTGCAGCTGATATTTGCCGGCAACTGTCAATTGCTCTTACAAGCTCGGGGATCCTGTAAACGACATTGAAATCGGCAATACTTATCTTCTTCCTGATTTCATATATTGTTTCCCCGTTCCTGTTAATGGCTGTGGTACTGTACCTGTTATCCTTGAACTGCGAAACCATCAGAGCCTCATAGGTCCACCTGGTAGGCATGAGTTCCGCAATGACAGGCACCTTACCTACACTGCTTATGCTTCTGTTAAGCTTATCAAAGGGAAACATTGCACCACTTAATACCATCATGGGTATTATCAGCACAGGAATGACTATATAGATTGTGATGGCCGAGTTAAACGCCGACGAGATGTTAAGCCCTATCATGTTGGCACAGAAAGAAGTGACAAAAAGAGCCAGCCAGTAGTGCCAGAAGAGACCGCTTATCCCCAGAATCATGTTTGCCACTCCAACGAACAGAAGTGTCTGAACAGCCGAGATGGCACTCAGAATACTGATCTTCGACAGCAGGTAGCCCGACCGGCTGAGGTTAAGGAAGTGTTCACGCCTTAATATGTTCCTGTCGCGGAAAATCTCCTCGGCACTTATTGTCATTCCGAGAAAAAGGGAGGCTATGAGGCTCATAAAGATATAAACCGGGATATTTTCGTTTTCGGCAAATATATAGGTGTCTGATCCTGGATCAGGTATATGCCTTATGATGAACGAAAGAAGCAAACCCAGAAGGGGAGCTTCCAGTAATGTCATGATAATATACTGTTTATCTGAGAGTTTGCTTTTCAGGTCGCGTGAAAGATAAATAAGGAACTGCTTCAGCCGGCCCGGCCGGTGAAGATTGACAGGCGGTGGACTGGTTACCTCCGGTACCCTGGTGAAGGGATGATTTTCCCGGAACCTTTTGCCCCATTCCTCAGGACTTATCTTTCTTTTCTCAGTATATTTACCGAATTCATCAACAACCTGTGTCTCAATTATATTGAAGATCATTTCGGGATTTACGTTACCGCATGCCGGACACTCTCCCTGGCTGGCGTTAACCCTTGAATCCAGTGTCTTGAAGTAGACTACGGCGTCGACAGGATTTCCGAACCAGGCAAGACTGCCGTTGTTGTCGAGAATCATGACCTTGTCGAACATCTTGAAGATCTCAGATGAGGGTTGATGGATGACTACAAAGATTATCTTCCCTTTCAGGGTCAGCTCCCTGAGCAGGTCCATCAGTATCTCCGAGTCGCGCGATGACAGTCCCGATGTTGGTTCATCAAGGAAAAGGACTGAGGGTTCTCTTATAAGTTCAAGAGCAAGGTTAAGCCTTTTCCGCTGGCCCCCGCTGATTACATTATTAAGCCTCGACCCGACTTTAAGATCTCTCTTTTCATTCAGGCCCAGGGTCAGAAGTGTTTGTTCCACGACTTCCTTTACATTGGTCTGATTATCAGAACCCAGTGACTGAAGGGCGGCATACCTGAGATTGTCAAACACCGACAGATCCTCAATCAGGAGATCATCCTGCGGGACATAGCCAAAAACGCCATCCAGTGCCTGGGAACCGCTGTGTACATCAATACCGTTAAGCGTGACTGATCCTGAATCGGGCCGGGTCATGCCGCTTATTATCTTAAGCAGGGTGCTCTTGCCCGAACCGCTGGCTCCCATAATCCCAACCAGCTTGCCTTCTTCAACAGAAAAACCAAGATCGCTTATGGCAGTCTCGCCTTTTCTGAAACTGTATGTAAGTGAAGAAACATTGAATGATAGTTTGTTTATAATCTTGTCTGACAGGAAAGTTGAGATAACATCGCTGTAGTAGATTGAATATCCGTATTGTGTCCTGAGAGAGGATCCCCTGGGAAAACTGTAGACGCAACCCGGCATTACCCTGATGCCGTTAAGGAAGAACTGTTCGCCGGAGAGAAATCTGAAGAAATAAAGGTTTACGCTCGGAACCCTGAGAATATAAAGCTGATTTTTCTGACCTTCAGCAGGAGGTTGTGTTTCCTGCTTCTCAGAATCAGTCACCGGATTTTTAACAAGTATAAGCGGGTCCGAGACCGGATTCTCATAATCTGCCCTGACTAACAACTCCATAGCCTTTACCTCAGCGTAGTCTATTCTGAATACTTCAGCTACAGTGGTAATGATATCCATCCTGTGGGGAGTGAACTTTCTCTCAGCGCTTAAAAGCTCATAGAGCCTCATCACAACAACAACCCTCTGCTCATCGTTAAGAGTCCGGTTAATCTCCCTGCAAATGGCAAGTACCTTAACTGAGTCTTTTGCCGAGCGGTGCGTGAACCTTACCGGTACATTATGACCAAGGACAGGTCCGGCTATCTTATCAAAAAGAGACAGGTATTCCGGTACACTTTCGGCATTCAGCTGGCTTTTGAGGAAGCCGGCAACATATTCGCGTTCACTTCTGAGTATCCCTCCGTGATGTCTGACAATGATGGCAAACAACTCCATAAGGGCCCTTAGAATTTCTTCACTCATATCTCATCAGACAGTTTCCGGTTTCAGGATATCCGAAATTAGGAAAAAACTATCGCTTTGATGCCAAAGGTCTGACAAATTTTTTCTGAATCCATCCGGGGATTATCGAAGCACCTATAATAAGATAGGGATAATAGCTTATAATCCTCCATATTATAGCCATTGCCAGGGCTATACTGGCAGGATCTGTTGTCCCTGAAGGCAGGGCGTCAGAAATATAACGTCCGAGAATAAGTTCGGCAAAGCCGCTTCCGCCAGGGGTGGGACTTATTATCATCATTATCCAGGTAACAAGTTGCCTGGCAAAGATCAGGAAGTGTTCATTTATGGCAAAGAAAGCCATGAGTATGGCATTGACAACCCAGTACCTGGATGTCCAGGAAAGGAATGTTGCCGTAACCGCTTTTACCCAGAAACCGGAGCGTTTATTCCTTAATTCCACTGAGCTTGAAACAATGTCATCGCCTGCCCTCTCGGCACCTTCCTTCCAGCGCCGGAGAAGAGGTAACCTGAATACTGCCATAATGACCTTCTTTAATCCGACAGGATTGATGAAGAGACCATAGCCTACAATTATAACCCAGGCCAGGATAACTGAATAACCAACAACCGCCACAATCATAAGATTATTAAGCAGGGCCATTCCGGTACCCTGAAGGGCGGTATTGAACAGAATGTCGCTTCCCACGATGCCGAGGATCACGGGAAACATAACCACAAAATAAAGTTCATCAAGAAAGGAAGTGGCCAGTACTATTGCAGTGCTCCGGCCGACGGTAATGCCTTCCTTGTGGACGAAGACTACGGCAACAGCTGTACCACCTACAGTCGAAGGGGTAAGTGCCGAAGTGAACTCCCAAAGCATTATAACCCTGAAAGCCTGTCGCCAGGTGAGATCCTTATCCGACAGGACCCTCAGCCGTATTATATAACCCAGATCCCTGCCTACCATGCAGCACCATGCCACCATGAGCCAGAAAACAGATCTGCCTGTAAAAGTAAGCAGTCTGATTGAATCAGAATTGATCTCTTTCAGAATAAGCCAGCCTGCCAGCCCAAGTCCTATGAGTATGGGAATGACTATCTTCCCGGGCTTGAGTCGGCTTACAAGCTTATAGTGAGATTCATGGGTCATCTTTTCGGTTGAACCTTTATTTATTTGAAGCCGCTTCATTTAAAGGTTTAAATATATTAAAAAGAAAGCCCATCAAAGCACCTCCCAATAGATTGTAAAGCACAAGAGATGGATTTATGTAGAACATAATAACAGCTTTTTTTTGAAGGTAGTTTCAGAAAATCATGATTAAGACATTTTGCTGATTGACATTATTATTTTTTTCAACTGAACTGCCCCTGGTTTAAGAATCATAAAACAATTAATTTCAGTCGGTTTAAGCAAAAATGATAATTAAAAGCTGAGCAATAAATATTCTCATGAACATAACCAGCGGATAAATTGTGGCATAGGCCACAGCCGGGGCTTCGGACCGGGCAAGGCTGTTGGCGTATGCCAGTGCCGGAGGATCAGTCATACTGCCCGACAATAATCCACATATCTCGAAATAGTTCTTTTTAAGTACTTTCCGGGTAAAGAAAGCGACAGCAAGTAATGGCAGAATGGTTATCATGGCACCGTATCCCATCCAGGTCAGACCGTCGCCCGATGCAAAGGCACTTACGAATTTTTCTCCCGCCATTATCCCGACACTGGCAAGAAAGAGAAGAATACC
>JAVEZD010000060.1:0-12663 GCA_034003165.1 Bacteroidales bacterium
ACTATGCCATCGACGACATCCGGAAAACACTGAGGACAGGTTCTCCCTCTGAAGGGGTCGCAAGTCCCCAGCCCAATACATGCTGGGCTTGCAAGAGCCCGGATGTTCCCAGGCTTATGAATCAGATCGGTGTTGCTGAGTTTTACGGGGGATCGTGGGATACCAAAGGCTCGGAGGTTATTAACGCTATCGGATGCGCCGACTGCCACGATGCAAGAACTATGAACCTTAAGATATCAAGACCTGCCCTGGTTGAGGCTTTTGAAAATATGGGTAAGGATATTACAAAGGCAACACACCAGGAGATGCGCAGCCTTGTCTGTGCCCAGTGCCATGTCGAATATTATTTCAACAAGAATATGCATGATGGGGTACAGTACCTTGTTTTTCCATGGAAAAACGGGACATCCATCGAGGATATGGAGAAATATTATGACGAAATTGAATTTTCCGACTGGACACATGCTCTGAGCAGGGCCCCCATGCTTAAAGCCCAGCATCCCGATTATGAGGTCTATCTTACCGGGGTTCATGCTTCAAGGGGGGTGTCCTGCGCCGACTGCCATATGCCTTTCATAAGTGAGGGAGGACAGAAGTTCACAGACCACCATCTTCAGAGTCCTTTGAACAATGTTGCAAATTCATGCCAGGTGTGCCACCGTGAGGAGACTGAAAGACTAATAAGTGATGTATATTCGAGACAGGATAAGATTATAGAAAACAGGAACAAACTTGAGGAACTGCTTGTAAGATGCCATGTGGAAGCCATGACAGCCTGGGATAGAGGTGCCACTGAAGAACAGATGAAAGAAATACTTATCGGCATAAGAAGGGCTCAATGGAGATGGGATTTCTCGGCTGCCGGCCATGGCAACTCGTTTCACTCTCCGGTTGAACTTGGGAGGGTCATATCCGGAGGTATTGCCATTGCCCAGGAGTCGAGGGTCAGTCTGGCCCGTCTGCTTGCATCACTTGGATATAATGAGGAGATACCATACCCCGATATCAGTACAAAGGAGAAAGCACAGAAGTATATCGGACTCGATATGAAGAAATACGAATCCGACAAAAAGGTCTTTATGGATCAGGTTCTGCCGGGTTGGATAAAAGCCGGAGAAGAAAGGGAAAAAGGCTATGATAATACTGAGGAAGGAGCTTCACTTTAATCCCTGAGTGCTTTAATGACCATCGGACTGAAAGGAAGGAAAATAAAACCCGGGGATGACCGGTAATTACGGTTGTCCCCTTTTTATGGATACCATTCAATATCATGTTATGACGAAAGATAATGGTCTGAAATGTATTACTTTTGACTTTTCTTAGAACACAATGGAAGCTGAGATAGTAGTGACACAGATCTTTACACTGGCAGTGGTGGTGATAATAGGAGTACTTGCTGCCAGGTTCAGGGTACTTACAAATGAGTCAAAGGATGTCCTTTCAAAGGTCATCTTCAACATCTCCCTGCCACTTATGCTCTTCACAAACTTTTTCACCCTCGAGGCAACTCCACGGCTTATAAGCAATAGTATTACCGTACTGGGACTGACGGGTTTTGTGATTCTACTGCTGTTTTTTTCCGGATGGACGGCCTCGCGGATCTTCAGACTCAAAGGGGCCGAAGCAGCTATCTTCAAAGCCCACTCGATGTTCGGTAATACAATCTTTCTGGGCTTTCCTCTTATTACATCTCTCTATGGCACGGAAGGATTGTTGTATGCCAGTATGTTTCAGCTGGTCTCAAGCATTATTATGTGGACAGGCGGTGTAATAATACTCAGTCATGGCAATGGCACATCGTGGAAAAGAAGCCTCATGAAGGTCTTTAATCCTAATACTGTCGCAACTCTTGCAGGTCTGTTGTTTTTCCTGATCCAGGTCAGGCTGCCCGACATCATTATAAAGCCAATGGCTCAACTTGGCTCGGCAAATACATGGCTTTCAATGCTCTATATTGGCGCCCTTATGAGCTTTTCGAGTGTGGGAGGTCTGATCAGGCGGAAGAGTGTTTATCTGTTAAGTCTTAACAGACTGGTTTTACTGCCGGCCGTACTTATAGCTTTGTTTTATTTTGTCGGTGTCGTTACGGGAGTGACTCCCGATAAGTTGGTTTCTTCGGTTATAATACTCGAAGCTTCAATGCCCTGCATGGCTACCGTGGTAATAATGGCCAAAGAATTCGGGTCGGATGATACAATCGCTGTTGCCAACGTTTTTGTATCAACATTGCTGAGTATCCTTACACTGCCACTTGTTGCCATGGCACTGAACAGGTTTATGTAAAAAAAAACACCCTCCTTTTCAGGAAGGTGCTTTTAGGCAAAAGCTGATAAATTTTATTCGTCGCCTCCAAAATAGAAGTTAAGTGAGATCTTTGTAAATGTTGGGTTTGAACCAACCCTGAATGTATTTGTGATCTCAGTATCCTGGTATGAACTGGTGTCAGGATTATAGAATGAATCCTCGTGGGAATCACTGTATTTTCCCCCAAGATATCTTATCCCGAATTCACCGCCGATGCTGAAATTGCTGTCAAAGAAATACTCAACACCAAAACCCAGTTCTCCAGCCATGAGGTTGATGTCTTTCAGAGTTTCCCCGAACTCATCTTCTTCTTCACCATTGAATTCGATACTCCCGCTCAGGAATGGTTTGGCTACACTGAGGTTAAAGAATGCCTTAAGATTGTTTTTCTCAACTGCAAAAAATTTAACTCCGATATTGGGCATAAGAAGATTGCCTTTTAGTTTAAGCTCATCTGTATATGAAGCCACATCATTCAGATCATAATCATAATTCTCTCCGGTTTCCTTGGAGTTAAACATGATGTTCCCGTACTGGATTCCAACATAGGGAACCACTTTCCCGGTTTTGTAACCGAAATACGCACTGTTGGTTGACAAGCCGGGAGCGACGCCAAATGAAAACTGTCCATAACTCTTGACGCCAAGTATCAGGCAAAGAGTCAGTAATAATGCTGTTTTTTTCATGATAAAAAGTTATTTAGTTAGAAAAATGTTAAGAAATGCACACTAATACTGCATTCCATTGCTTTCGTATTACAAAACTAAGTTATAATGCGTGTCTTTCACATCACATATACGGAGTTTTTTCTTAAATATTGTTAAACCAGGAATAAACAATTTTTGGTATAGCTTCAGGAAGCCGTTATTCTATTGCATCAGTGAAGATCTATTGATATTTACCACGGTAGCTGTTTAATTTTGTGTATGTGAATTATGTTCCTCCGGAGCCGGGCAAATTATGAACATAAGACGGCCTCCGGACGTTAACAATATATAATTCGGGCACTATGAGAGAAAACAGTAATTCACAACATGGACGAAAAGTCGTTGTAGTTGGAGCAGGAGCAGTGGGAGCAACCTATGCCTATGCCCTTTCACAAAGTGGTCTGGCCGACGAGATAGTTCTGACAGACCGTAACGAGGACCTTTTACGTGGACAGGTACTTGACCTTATGCACGGACAGCCTTTTGTTCCCACCCTCAATATAAGGGCAGGCTCAAAGGAGGATTATGCCGGTGCACGCCTCATTGTAATCACTGCCGGGGTGGCTCAGAAACCCGGGGAGACGCGGCTGGAGCTTCTAAGAAATAATGCACGGGTGGTGGGGAGTATCGCTGAAGATGTTGCAGCCAGTGGGTCTGACGGTGTTATGCTTATTGTATCAAATCCTGTTGATGTCATGACTTATGTTGCCCTTAAGAGATCGGGATGGGACAGGAGCAGGGTCATCGGTTCAGGTACTGTTCTTGACAGTGCAAGGTTCCGCCATATGTTAAGCCTCCATTGCGGGGTTGATGTCCATAACGTACATGCCTATATACTTGGTGAACACGGTGACAGTGAATTTGCAGCATGGTCGATGACCAATATAGCCGGTATGTCGATGGACTCTTATTGTCCGGTATGCAGTAATTGTATTAACTGGAAAGAGGAGCGGAAACTCATTGAACAGCAGGTAAGGGAATCAGCTTATCATATCATCAACGCAAAGGGCTCAACCCACTATGCTGTAGGACTTGCAATGGTCAGGATTTCAGCTTCGATTCTTCGCGGTCAGAACAGTATTATGACTGTGTCGGTAATGCCAGACGGGGAATACGGTCTGAGGGATGTCTGCCTCAGCATACCAACAATAGTAAGCAGTGCCGGTGCAGTAAGGATAGTCAACTCTACCCTCCCTCCTGAAGAGGCAAGACTGCTGACGGCATCGGCCAATGTTCTTAAAAATGCCATCGCTTCGCTGGGGGAGTATTAAGTAACTTAACCACGGTTAGCTGCCATTTATAAGACATTGGCGATTCCGGCTTAAGAAAGTGGATTTCCACATTTCTTGCAATACAGAGCATCATCGTCGTGCTTGTCGAACATGCAATGTGAACACACCTGCGTATTACTGTCTGAGGCCGATTTCATCATCTCGCTTGTGACGATACCTGTTGGAACCGCAATAATGGCATAGCCCATAATCATAATTATGCTGGCAAAAAACTGTCCAAGTCCTGTTACCGGTGACAGATCACCGTAGCCTACAGTTGTAAGTGTTACTATTGCCCAGTATATACTTACAGGGATACTGGTAAATCCATTTTCTTCACCTTCAACGAGATACATTATGGTGCCGAAGATTACGACAAGTGTAAGGATGACAGCCATGAACATAAAGATCTTTTCCCTGCTCCTGTAAAGGGCGATTATAAGGGTTCTGCCTGCCTGTGTATAGCGGGTCAGTTTGAGTATTCTGAATACCCTCAGCAGTCTTAGTCCTCTGATTACAAGAAGGCTCTGGGCTCCGGGAAAAAGTATGGCAACAAAACCTGGAATAACTGCCATGAGATCGATTATCCCGTAAAAGCTGAATATATACCCCGATGGCTTCTTCACTACATAGATCCTCAGAACATATTCAATTGCAAATATAGTCGTGATAACCAGTTCGGCGATTCTGAGAGGAAGGAAGAATGAATTGTGTACTGATGCTATACTGTCAGCAACCACAAGAATGATACTCACGAGAATCAGTACTATAATTGTAATATCAAAAATCCTTCCTTCTCTCGTATCGGCTTCGAAGATTATCTCATATAATCGTTTCCGTGAGAGTTTCATGATCAAATGTTTTACAGTTCTTCCAAATTAACTCATAATGTACATGGTTTAATAAAAAGCAGGTAGTAATTCAGACTATTTAAATAGCATGGGAGCAAACTCCGACAGGTAGATTCTCCAGTTGGCCCATGTATGGCCGCCGGTGCTTTCCCTGTAGATATATCTGAATTCGTGTTTATCGAGAAGGTTACGGAGGTTGACCGCACTCTGGTAAACGAAGTCATCTTTTCCGCAGGCGATCCAGTAGAGTTTGTAGCCGCTTTTCTTAAGGGCCTCTATCTTCTCATCTCTTTCGGTTGCCTCCGTTGCGGCATCAACTGTCCGGGGCCCCATATTCATAAGGCCCATGCTGAAAACACCTATGTAGCCAAACATACCGGGATTATTATTTGTGATAGTCTGTGTATGAGCTCCACCCATTGATAATCCGGCTATGGCCCTGTTATCCTTCCCGGGAATTGTCCGGAAGGTCTTTTCAATAAAGGGCATGACATCCTTAACGAGGCTTTCTTCAAAGTTACCCGTTGCTGACTGACCTGACTGAGGATCAGTCCGGATACGAGGTATCTCATTCTGGGCGCCTGATTCACCGGGGTTGCCGTTAGTCATAACAACTATCATTGGCTTTGCCTCTCCCCTGGCAATGAGGTTATCCATTATCTGTGCAGCTCTTCCCATGTTGGTCCAGGCATCCTCATCACCTCCTGCCCCATGGAGCAGGTAAAAGACGGGGTAAGCTTCATTTCCGGCTTCATAACCAGCCGGAGTATAAACATACAGTCGGCGGTCTTTACTTAGTGTTTCAGAGTGGTACCACATTTTTGATACTGTGCCGTGAGGGATGTTTTGCCTATGGATATAGAGATCGGATCCGGGTCCGGGTATTATGAAGAAGTTTTCATAACGCACCCCATCGCGTCTCACGTTTACATTACCCGGATCAAGAGCTCTTACGCCATCAACAGTAAAGGTGTAGGCATAAAGTTCGGGTGCGAGTGGTCCTATAGTTATGCTGAACATGCCTGAATCATTCCGGGCAAGATTTTCCTGAGCTCCCTGCCCGCTCTGCCATTCACCGGTAACGCTTACTTGCGCCGCTTCTTTTGAATATACCCTGAGGATAACTTTATTGTCGGGTAATATCTCGGGAGAATTAACCCTGACCGGAGCAGCAGAAGCCCTGCGTGCAGGTATTGCCGGTTGGGCCTGGGAATAGGAATTATCAGTACTTAAGATTATCAGGGCCAGTACAATGACTGCCACGATTTTGATGTCATTTCCGGTTTTCATATCCTTATTATTTTGGTTAATCAGGCATTGGTTATAATAAGATGTTTCAATCAAATGTACCTCAGGTCTGAAGGCATTAATCAAGTATTAATCTGTAAAGCAGCCTATTTACCGTGTCAGGCAGGAGATACTCACCTATCCTTAAAATCGATATTCTTCCCGGCTTTCCGTTGACGGTTACTATAATAGAGCTACTATTTTCAAAATTAATCAAATTGAATTCATTTGTTTCGAATTTATCAAATAAAGGATTTTAGTTTTTTATCAGGTCTTTGTTGGCAATATGTGTCGTAACTATATGTATAACAGCATAATAATATCACGACAAATGTTAAATAGATACTCAGTCAAATTATGAATTTGGAAATAAAATTCTTTCTGTCTAATTTGGTGTCAAATTAATTCCGGGATGTTTTATTCAAGGCCTTATTTATCAACAACATATCAAAACAGTTCAATTGTTGGTCATTTCCCGGCCTTCCCTATTGGAGTTAAAGAATCAGATGATATAATCTGTTCATACACTGATAAATCAGAAGGAGGTTCGCTATATTACAGGAAGATGAGGCCTGAGCGTTATGCCTCATTCAAAAGAGGGGAGGTTTCTGAATATGAGAATGGCAGGCATACCTTTGGGTTTTCTGGAAACCCGGCTGTTAAAAACAGGGAGTCTGGTGTGATCAGCGATAAGCAGCAACTGTATGAAGAACTAATAAGTATGTATATATAATTAAATTCTAAGCAATTGGATCGAAGCCGGTCACTTAGGCCGGTATGACTTTTAACCTAATCTATTAATTAAGACCATGACATCTAAAGACTCTTCCGGCAAATTATCAGGAGCCCCCCAAAAGAAGGGAAATCCTGTGTACATAATGGCACTAACCCTGGTTGCCACCCTGGGCGGCCTTCTTTTTGGTTACGATACTGCTGTTGTAAACGGTGCAGAGAAAGCAGTTGTAGATTTCTTCATAACGAAGATTCTCGACCCTGCAAATCATGAATACACTGTAAAAATGATTGCACAGTACAAACTCTGGCTGGTTATGGTAATGTATCTGGTCTTCCTTATTATATCGGGACAGATAGTCAGACTGCTGGGCAGAAACAAAGGGGGATTGATCAGCGGTGGCATTATAGTCCTTGTTTCTATCTGGGCCTTCACTTTTCTGAATAAGGCTGTAGCTACAGAAGGTAGTGCATTGCAGGATACGGCAGATATAATAAAAGGCTTCGTTATTGCAAGTGCCCTGATAGGTTGTATCATCGGTGGTGCCCTGGGGGGCTTTATCTCAAAATCTGTCGGAAGGAAAAGGGGACTGATCCTTGCATCTTTCCTGTTAATGCTATCCACAATAGGCACATGGAGGCCTGAATTGTTGAATTTCTTCGGTACACTTGATGTATACTCGTTTGTTTTCTACAGAATTGTTGGAGGTATTGGTGTTGGTATTGCATCAATGATTGCCCCGATGTATATTGCTGAGATTGCTCCTGCTGAAATAAGAGGGAAACTGGTGTCGTGGAACCAGTTTGCCATTATCTTCGGGATGAACGTGATTTATTTCGTTAATTATTTTATTTCCCGTCAGGGTAATGATCAGTGGCTTACCGATGAAGGATGGCGATGGATGTTCCTTTCGGAAGCAATACCGGCAGGGCTGTTTATGATTCTGCTCTTCTTTGTACCAGAAACACCACGCTTCCTTGTTATGTCAGGAAAAGAAAAAGATGCGCTTAAAGTGCTTGGAAAAATTTCAGGGGAAAGCAGCGCTCCCGGTATTCTTGAGGAAATAAAACTGACACTGCATGAGAAGAATGTACCATGGCTCTCATTTGGCTTCTTTGTTATATTCATCGGGATAATGCTTTCCATATTCCAGCAGTTTGTAGGAATAAACGTTGTCCTTTATTATGCCGGCAATATATTCAGGAACATGGGTGCTTCTGTTAACAGTTCACTGTTGCAGACCATTATTGTTGGTATTGTTAACCTGACATTCACTGTTGTTGCCATTTTAACTGTGGATAAGTTTGGCAGGAAACCGCTTATGATAATCGGAGCTCTGGGAATGGCTTTCAGTATGATAGCCCTGGGCTTTTCATTTTACACGCATAATGAAGGTATCCTGGCTTTGATTTTCATGCTTATGTATACAGCTTCCTTTGCAATGAGCTGGGGCCCCGTAACCTGGGTTCTGCTTTCAGAGATCTTCCCCAACAGCATACGTGGAGCTATGTCTATAGCCGTTGCTGCACAGTGGATCGCCAACTGGCTTGTTTCATTCACCTTTCCTATTCTTAACGATAACCAGACGCTTACAAGTATCTTCAATCATGGTTTTGCATACTGGATTTACGGAATAATGGGAATCCTTGCAGCATTGTTCGTTTGGAAATTTGTCCCTGAAACCAAAGGCAAAACCCTGGAAGAGATAGAGAAAATCTGGAAGAAGAAATGACGGTTTCATGATATGCCTGATATTCAGGCTTATGACTGTAAAAGAAAGAGAGGACGGTGCAAGCTGTCCTCTCTTTCTTTTCATGGTAATTCAACCCAAACCCCTATTCTGCCGCATCGTTAAGTGTTATCACTATTACTCCGTTGGCTCCCCTCAGACCATAGAAAGAAGTCTCGGATCCTTTAAGTACCTCTATCGATCTGACCATGGTGGGGGAGATGAAGTCAATCGAATTGACAGGGACTCCGTTTACCACGAACAACGGCTCAGAACTCATGTGCAGTGATGAAATACCTTCAATAGTTATGCTTTCGCCCATCACCTGCACACCTGGCACCTCTCCCCTTATCAGGTCGTAAATGGTGTTGTACGAGGCCATTCTCCTCAGCCGGGCCTCTTCCCTTTCAGCTGCTCTTTTCATGCTTTTGCTCAGTCTGGCTTCATAATTTCCGCTATCATCCTCACCAGCCCTGTCGCCGGTTATGATCTTTTCAGGCAGGATAAGATCAACCTTTTTTCTGTCGCCTATCTTCTCTTCAGCAGTCATGCCCGAAGAGGTTGTGACTCCAATGGTTGAGGCAGCTGCATCGACTGTTACCGAATATTTCCCTCTGACATCCGTGCTGACTCCGGTAGCCAGTCCATCGATCATCACCGAGGCTCCGGAAACGGGATTCTTCCCTGAATCAAGGACCTTGCCTTTTATACTTACTGTTGCCTTCTTTTGCTTATTGGCAGGGCTTGCTGCAGGCATAACAATAAGCAGGAGGATTAATAGAATGTTCCATATTATTCTCATAGCCGGTTCTTTTTTGTTTAAGTTTATATATGACTGAGATCCGTAAGGCTGTAGGTGGCCAGATCAAATTAACAAACGATCACGTATCAGTCAAAGGTATTAAGAATAAGCCAGATATTTGCTTAATTGACAATCGGGAACATGAATGGAAAAAAAACATGGTCCCGCATAAAAACGGGACCAAGACCTCCGGATTATTCCGGTAGTATGCATATCAGTTTATTACCTTCAGGTCCCTGAAGTCAGAGATTGAAAAGGTATCCAAGGGTAACCGTTCCGGCCCCGGCGTTATTGGAGCCGTTTGCCTTATCTTTCTGGATAGGGATAAAGCCATAATTACCGCCTCCTTCAAGAAACAGTTTGCCTGAGTTCATAACAAGCTCAAAGCCTACTGCACCCTGACCTCCGAAGTTGACCGTGTTGACGTCATTGGTGATATCCTGGTTATGATCAAATGACACACTGCCTACAACAGGTTGTCCTGCCAGCTCAAGGATAGCGTCGATAGCTATCAGTCCTGCCTTGTCGACATGGATTCCTGATGATCCGCTTGTAATATTCTCTGCCTTAAGTATGAATCCAACATAAGGGCCAGCTTCAAGATAGAAATTAATCTTTGAATTCAGTCTGAAGCTTGATTTGGCCAGTACCGGAATTTCAATATAGTTGAGTATGGCTTCGCTTTTAATATCGGCGTACATATATTCTTCAGGGATAATACCAAGCAGTGGAAGCATCTGCCAGAGCAGCTGCATCTCTTCGGCAAGCGGCAGGGCCTGCATGCCCTTCCTCTGTCCACCCTTTGATGAATAATTAAGTTCGGCTCTCAACCCGAACCATTTTTCAGTCTGGTATTCTGCTACTATCCCCGTGTAGAGACCCAGCCTGGAGGCATAATCCTCGCTTAGAGGCGTAGTTACAGTTCCTGCTGTAAGATTCGGGATCCCGAGCCCCGCTTTTAATCCCAGAGAAAAACCGGATGTTTGTGCACCGGCTGTAAGTACACTGCATAAGGCAATGATCAAGATAATCGTTGTTTTTCCTGTTTTCATTTTTTAAAAAAATTGATTTTGACTTTCCCCTGGCCTCTCTCCTGAAAATAAGCATATAACAGTTACAGATATTTTCATCCTTACAGTTATTCATACTACTTGAAGGTTTCATAATTAAGGGTCCGGAATAGATACAAAAGCTGTTATCCTTACATCAATTACCTGAATAATCAGATTTTGATTTTTCAGACAGCGACCCCAAATATATTCTGATCGAAGTTAATTTCACACATTTTTTAATAAAATCTTTTATTATCTTTAAAATTGTTCAGGTTTGTCAGCAAAGGCAGCATGCTCATCTTAAAAAGTACAGGAATCAGAAGAGGGATTGAAGGACAACAGGAATAACCTGATCATATGTTTTTAACAGATAAGATTAAACACCGGTATGTGTCCCGCCTGATTACAAAGGAAAATACAAATGAATATTTTTCTGATGTGTCGGTTTTTTGGTTAGTTATATTGGATTAAATACTTGTGAATACTTATTAAAAGGCTATTTTACCTTAATGAGATCCTTAAAAAATAAGATAGCAGGGATAACTGTCATTTCACTCTCAGGAGTGCTATTGCTTATTCATTCTGCGGTTTTAAGATACATTATCCATCTGATTACCGTTCATATTAGTCCCGACAACTTTGTTAAGCCAGGTAGTTTGACAGCAATAAGGATTTACTATTTCATATTTCTTTTTTTTATTGCCCTACTGGGTGTTTATTTTCTTTTTGATGTGCCCGGCCGGATAAGAGACCTGATTGCCAGACTTATTGATATAGAAAAAGTGAAAAAGTTTTTTCTTGATGATGAGATCTGTCCGGGCAGAAGAATTCCTTTCTTAGTCTTTGTCACCGGATCTGTATCTGGTTTTCTTCTTCTTATGTACTACCTGCTCATAGGGCGTCCCGCAGTTGAAGGTATTTTAGAGAATATTACAACGTCTTTTCTTATTATTTCTGCCATCCTGCTCATTATCTCAGCCTTCAGGTTCAAGCGGAAATATCCCGGATCTGAAATGCCAGGCTGGATAATTATTTCATTGCTCATTTCTTCACTCATGCTTTTATTGCTTGCCGGGGAAGAGATAAGCTGGGGACAGCATCTTTTTGGTTTTGAGTCCCGTGATATTTTTACAGAGATCAATTTTCAGGGCGAGACTAATATTCATAATCTGTTCAACCCTTTCTTCCCCCTGATTTACCCGATTGCCGGATTTATATTTTTTATGGCTTACTGGATGCTCTGGACCTTCAGGAAGGATAAGGATTCTTTTTTTTTCAACCTGTTTATGCCGCAACGAAGCCTTTTCATCCTTATCTTTCTGATAGCTTGTTCAGGTTGCGCACCGACCACCGAGATCTTTGAAGAGATGCTTTATCTTATGATACTTCTTTACAGCATCAGACTGTTTTTCTGTTCGGGCCCAAAAGCTGTCATGAAGTAATTGCAGTGGCCCCTTAAAAAATACCCACACAGCCTTCTGACCACTAAGGAGTATATTTAATCTACTGAACATATAGGCGTAAAGATTGTTTTTAATAAAGCAGAAATCGCTTAATAATAAACTTATGCGGGTTATGTATGGAAGGCAATTGTCAGAAATACAACGGGATGAGCTGATAGTGAAGCTTAAAGACCGGTTTGAAAATAACATGAGACGTCATGAGGGACTTATTTGGCCGGACATTCAGGCAAGGCTGAACAGAAGCGGGGATAAGCTCTTCACACTTTTTGAGATGGATAGAACGGGGGGTGAGCCGGATGTTACCTCCCGGAATGAAGAAAAAGATGAATATGTTTTTACTGATTGTTCACCTGAAAGTCCTGCCGGCCGCAGAAGCCTGTGTTACGACCGTAGGGGAATGGAATCGAGGAAGGAAAACAGGCCGGGGGGCAATGCAATTGACATGGCAGCAGACATGGGAATGG
>JAVEZD010000061.1:0-12583 GCA_034003165.1 Bacteroidales bacterium
GAAGGAGGGCTGCTGTTGGCAGGGAAGTAGGCGTAGAAATTCGGGTTCTGCCAGTGGGTTATACCCGGCATAATGATCTCCTCAAAATCCTTCATAAAAGACTCAAAGGGTTCGGGGGAAGAAGGAGGTGAGTCAGGCAGATTTTTAAAGATCTCACCGGGCTTCACCTTGGATTTGACAGGATAATTCTCTACATTCTCCATGTATCCGGCCATCCAGTCGACCAGATCACGGGCATATTTTCTAAACTCTTCAGGCGTCATGATAACAGCCTTATTTCACTGATTCGGCGAGGAGAATGATCTTGTTTGACTTGACCTCTATCACTCCCCCGGCGATCTCGTACAGTATTTCCTTGTCGGTCTGGTCGACCATAATAACCGGACCGTTCTCAAGAGTTGATATAATGGGAGCATGGTCCTTTAGCACCTGGAAGGATCCCTTTTTGCCGGGGACCCTTACAGACTTAACGTCTCCTTCGAATACTTTCCTGTCGGGAGTGATGATCTCTATCTTCATTTCAAATATTTGTCCTGCCCAAAAATGCCGGTAAGTTTATTTTGACTGAGCGAGAATTTTTTCTCCTTTTTCAATAGCATCCTCGATAGTACCAACGAGGAGGAATGCTGATTCGGGGTACTGATCCACTTTCCCGTCCATTATCATATTGAATCCCTTGATAGTATCTTCAATTGATACAAGGGCTCCTTTTATTCCGGTGAACTGTTCAGCCACATGGAAAGGCTGGGAGAGGAATCTCTGTACCCTTCTGGCACGGTGAACGACTAGTTTGTCTTCCTCTGAGAGTTCGTCCATCCCGAGGATAGCAATGATATCCTGAAGTTCGTTATATCTCTGGAGCAGCTCTTTCACTCTCTGTGCACAGCTGTAGTGGGCTTCTCCCACGATGTCGGCTGTCAGGATCCTGGAGGTTGAATCGAGAGGGTCGACAGCCGGGTAGATTCCGAGTTCGGATATCTTACGGCTTAGCACCGTTGTTGCGTCGAGGTGGGCGAAGGTAGTTGCGGGAGCCGGGTCAGTAAGGTCGTCGGCCGGTACATAAACAGCCTGAACGGAGGTTATTGACCCATGGTTTGTTGAAGTGATCCTTTCCTGCATGATACCCATCTCTGTTGCCAGAGTAGGCTGATAACCCACAGCTGAAGGCATCCTTCCGAGAAGAGCTGATACTTCAGATCCTGCCTGGGTAAAACGGAACACGTTATCCATAAAGAAGAGTATGTCCCTTCCGCCGCTTTTCCCGTCGCCATCCCTGAAATGCTCGGCTACTGACAGACCTGAGAGGGCTACCCTGGCCCTTGCTCCGGGAGGTTCGTTCATCTGTCCGAACACGAGAGCCAGCTTCGATTCCTTAAGTGCATCCATATCGACTTTCGAGAGGTCCCAGCCACCCGATTCCATATTCCCGAGGAATTCTTTTCCATATGAAATAACCCCGGCTTCGAGCATCTCACGGAGGAGGTCGTTACCTTCCCTGGTTCTTTCACCAACACCGGCAAACACTGACAAACCAGAATATGCTTTTGCAATATTATTTATAAGTTCAAGGATAACCACAGTCTTTCCAACACCGGCACCACCAAAGAGTCCGATCTTTCCACCTTTCGAGTAGGGTTCAATAAGGTCGATGACCTTGATCCCGGTGTAAAGCACCTCTTTCTCAGTTGACAGCTCGCGATATTCAGGTGGTTTACGGTGGATGGGGTATCCGCCTGTTTTATCAAGTTTCCCTATTCCATCTATAGCCTCACCTGTAACATTCATAAGGCGGCCCTTTATCTGTTCTCCGATAGGCATGGTAATAGGCAGGCCTGTAGCAACAACATCCATCCCTCTGCGAAGTCCGTCTGTGGAATCCATGGCAATGGTACGTACTGTATTTTCGCCGATATGCTGCTGGCATTCCACAACCAGCACAGAACCATCGTCCCTTGTTATTTCAAGTGCGTCATAAATATCAGGCATTTCACCACCCTGTTTGTTAAAAGTGACGTCTACTACCGGACCGATTATCTGGCTGATTTTCCCTGTGTTAGTTGACATAAATTCAGTTATTAATTTTTTTCAGAAGGTACAAATTTAATAAATTTTATAAACCTTACCGACCCTCATATCATTATTACAATTTAAAAAACCTTAAAAAACCCTTATATCCTTTTACCGGCAAACCTGCATTGCAGGCCAATCCGGACTTGTTTATCCGACATCAGGGCTTCTGATTCCGGCTCATGGTCACCGGCCCTGGCAGGGCTACCTGTCGCGGCCAATAAGTGACCCTGTAAGCTGGATCAGCTCCTGTTTTCTTTCCTGGCTTACAGACACTTTCTCAAGCTGCCGTAATGCCGTGTTAATATACTCAAACGCAAGGATTTCGGTCATCTCTCTGATGTTAAGCTGGTCGTACAGCTCCATCACTGCGCTGATTTTCTGTTCTGTTTCCATATCCTTTGAGGCATAGACCTCTTTCAGATGGTTTCGCTGGGCGGCAGTAGCCACTTCGAGAGCCTTCACATACAGGAAGGTCTTTTTATTTGCCACGATGTCGCCTCCCGGTGCCTTGCCGAACTTCCTTGAGTCTCCGTAAGCATCGAGCAGGTCGTCCTGAATCTGGAAAGCCAGTCCCAGGTTCCTGCCAAAATCATAAAGCAGTTCGGCGTCTTTTTCATCGGCGCCGCCGAACAATGCTCCTATCTTTGCCGAAGCAGCTATCAGGACAGCTGTTTTGAGCTCTATCATCCTCAGGTATTCTTCCCTGGAGACGATGGCAGCCTTTTCGTAGTCCATATCAAGCTGTTGCCCTATGCATACCTCAATTGCAGCCTTGTTGAAGGCTCTCATCACCTTTGGCAGAAGCTCGGGCGAGGTATGCAGGAAGCATTCGTTGGTCATGAAGGCCATGACATCACCCGACAGTATCGCCTGGTTTGTGTTCCATTTATTATGAACTGTCACGAAGCTTCTCCTGACCGGAGCCTGGTCCATGATATCGTCGTGGACGAGAGTGAAGTTATGGAACAGTTCCAGTCCCGTAACGGGGACTATTGCCTCATCGACCTTATCGGTGTACAGGTTACAGGCCATCAATGCCAGCACCGGCCGGAGTCTTTTCCCTCCCATGGAGAGAACGTATCTGACAGGGTCAATAAGTTTCTGGGCTTCCGTATTAAACGGAATGTTAAATATTGCCTTATCAACTAACTCCTTAAGATCGGATTGTGTATACATGGCCTTTTCTGCTATCCTTTCCGGTAAGCTTAATTATCCCTTCAATGCTTCCGCGCCGCTTACCACCTCAAGAATCTGGTTAGTGATAGAAGCCTGGCGGGCCTTGTTATACTGAAGCGTCAGTTCACGGATAATCGTTGTAGCATTATCCGTTGCCATATGCATAGCTGTCATCCTGGCGCCATTCTCAGCCACATACGAATCGAGTACTGCCTTGTAAAACTGGATTCTTAGTGACCTGGGAATGAGCTCACTTATTATCTCTTCCTTCCCGGGCTCGTAGATATAATCGGCGGGAGCAGCTACATCATCTCCTGAAACAGTCCCGGTTTCAACCGGCAGGAAGGGTTCGTATGTAAGATTCTGAACAGCGGCGTTCTTGAACTGGTTGTAGATAATATCAACACTGTCGTATTCTCCTTTCACAAAGCTGTTCATTATCATTTCGGCCACGAGTGATGCATCACTGAACGTAAGTTCATTAACAAGATTATTATATTCCCCGGCAAGCGGATACTTCTGTTTCCTCAGGAAGTCAAAGCCTTTTTTGCCAATGGCAAGAAACTTAACATTGCCCCTGGTAAACTGGGCTGAATATTTCTCAGCCACAACCCTTTTTGTCTCCTTAAGCACATTGGAATTAAAAGCACCGCAAAGTCCCCTGTTTGAAGTAATGACAACAATCAGTATTTTCTCCGTTTCGCCTGTTCTGCTGTAAACATTTTCCACTTCGGAATCGGCAAGGCTCTGGGAAAGTCCGACAAGCATCTCGTGAAGTTTCCCTGCATAAGGTCTGAGTCTCACGATCTTATCCTGTGCCTTCCTCAGTTTTGCCGCAGACACCATTTTCATTGCTGAGGTAATCTGCCTTGTCGATTTTACTGAAGCGATCCTTGTTCTTATTGCTTTTAAATTCGCCATCTGTGATCTGTTTACGCGACTTTCCTAACGCCTATCTGGGTTTATATTTTTCAACAAGTTCAGAAGCCACTTTCTCAAGAACAGAAGTAACATCATTATTAAGGGTTCCCTCCCTGAGTGTATCCAGTATGTCTCTGTGTTTTATGTCGAGGTACTCGAGATATTCGGCTTCAAATTCCTTCACTTTGTTTACTGGCACATCCTTAAGAAGTCCGTGGGTACCGCAATATATTATTGCGACCTGTTTCTCGACAGGAACCGGCGAGTACTGACCCTGTTTGAGGATCTCAACGTTTTTGGCACCTTTGTTAAGGATTGCCAGGGTAGAGGCGTCGAGGTCAGATCCGAATTTCGAGAATGCTTCGAGTTCACGGTACTGGGCCTGGTCGACCTTGAGGGTACCGGCAATTTTCTTCATCGCTTTTATCTGGGCGTTACCTCCTACCCTTGATACAGATATACCTACGTTGATAGCAGGTCTGACACCTGAGTTGAAAAGTGCTGACTCAAGGAATATCTGTCCGTCGGTAATTGATATGACGTTTGTCGGGATATAGGCAGACACGTCACCGGCCTGGGTCTCAATAATTGGAAGGGCAGTAAGAGATCCTCCTCCTTTTACAAGGTGTTTTATTGATTCAGGAAGGTCGTTCATCTGTCGTGCCACATCATCCGATTCAATAACTTTGGCAGCTCTCTCGAGGAGTCGTGAATGCAGGTAGAATACATCGCCCGGATATGCTTCACGTCCCGGTGGACGGCGGAGCAGAAGCGAGACTTCCCTGTAGCTGACGGCCTGTTTTGAGAGGTCATCGTAGATGATAAGGGCATCGCGGCCTGTGTCGCGGAAAAATTCTCCGATAGCTGCACCGGCAAAGGGAGCATAGAACTGAGAGGCAGCCGGGTCGGAAGCGGTGGCAAGTACTATAACTGTATATTCCATTGCTCCATGCTCTTCAAGGATTTTGGCAATGTTTGCCACAGTTGAGCCCTTCTGACCTATTGCAACATAAATACAGTATACTGGTTTCCCCTTTTCGTAGTTGCTTTTCTGGTTGATGATAGTGTCGATTGCAATAGCCGTCTTTCCCGTCTGACGGTCACCGATTATAAGTTCTCTCTGGCCCCGGCCTATGGGGATCATAGCATCGATAGCCTTGATACCTGTCTGGAGAGGCTGTTTAACCGGTTGCCTGAATATAACTCCCGGAGCCTTTCGTTCAAAGGGAAGAGTGTAAAGCTCACCTTCAATCGGACCTTTTCCGTCGAGAGGCTGGCCGGTAGGGTTAATGACCCTTCCCAGGAGTCCTTCTCCGACTCCGATTGAGGCGATCTTACCGGTCCTTTTTACTATGTCGCCCTCGTTGATCTCTTCGGTGGGACCCAGTAAAACGGCACCGATATTGTCCTCCTCCAGGTTAAGCACAATGGCCTTTATGCCATTCTCAAACTCAATCAACTCATTTGCCTGTGCATTTGAAAGTCCGTAAATACGTGCTATGCCATCGCCAACTTCCAGAACGGAACCTACCTCTTCAAGTTCAACGTCAGTTTGTATCCCTTCCAGTTGTTGTCTCAGTATTTTAGAGACTTCTGCTGGTTTAATATTTGCCATATCAGTGTTCTATTTATTGTCTTTAATTGTATCTTTTTAGCCTGCTGTTACTGATCCTGATTTAAGTTCCCTGGATATCTTCCTTAGTTTATTACGGATACTTGCATCAACATAGTTATCGCCCACTCTCAGTACAAAGCCTCCGATAATATCAGGATCGACGTTATCACTAAGGGAGATCTTTGTTTTGAAGATCTCTTCGATAAGGCTGACTATCTTCTCCCTAACCTCATCATCAACCTTAACGGCAGTAGTAAGGAGAGAACCCGTGACACCTTTGTGTTTAAGCGTCTCGTGGATGAATGCCCTTGCAATAGCAGGAAGCGAACTTTCTCTTCCGTTCTTAACAACGATATCGATAAGAGAAAGGGTGGCCTTATCCACATTTTCACCAAGGAGCTTATGGAGAATACCGGTCTTCTTTGACGGAACTATAATAGGGCTTTTAAGGAAGTTTATCACTTCCGGAACCCTGCACAGCTCAAGGATAAGTTTCATGTCCTGGTCGACCTTGTCGAGGATTCCGTTTTCCACTGCCGACTGGAAGAGAGCTCTTGAATATCTTACTGAAATTTTGCTGTCGTTCATCTTTAAACGATCCCTCTAGTTTTTGTTTAAATCAATCTCCTTAAGGTACTTATCTATAAGCTTTTCCTGTTCGCCAGACTGCTTCAGTTTTTCACCCATTAGTTTGGCTGCTATCTCTACAGAGAGGTTAACCACCTGTTCACGGATCTCAGAGAGAGCCTTGTTTTTCTCCATCTCTATACCGGCCCTGGCTTTTTCAATTATATGTTCGGCTTCTTCGCCTGCCCTCCCTTTGGCATCAGAAATAAGCTTATCCCTGACTTCCCTGGCCTCTTTCAGAATGACTTCCCTTTCCTCCCTGGCCTTACGCAGAATGGCTTCATTATCGCTCTGAAGCTTAACCATTTCCTTCCTTGCTTTTTCAGCCGAGGCAAGGGATCCCTTAATCATTTCCTCTCTCTGTTTGATGGCACCAAGGATTGGCTTCCAGGCAAACTTTTTGAGAATAAGAAAAAAGACTGAAAAGATCAGCACTGTCCAGAATATAGTACCTATTGCCGGAGATGTAAGACTGCTGCTAGCTAGTATCATATTTTATATTTTAATAATGTTTTGTAAAAAGATCCTGCAACCAACCGTTGCAGGATCTGATTTCGTTACGCAATAAGAGCAACAACAACGCCGAACAGTGCAACACCTTCGATAAGGGCTGCCGAGATGATCATCGCTGTCTGGATTTTGTTTGCTGCCTCAGGCTGTCTTGCTATAGCTTCCATTGCCGATTCTCCGATTCTTCCGATACCGAGACCTGCGCCTATAACTGCAAGACCTGCTCCGATTGCTGCCAGTGTACCTGTCATAATGATAAACTTTTAATTAAACAAAAAACTAATGATGTTCCTCCTTAACAGCCAGACCTATGAACAGGGCCGACAGAAGGGTGAAAACATATGCCTGAAGGAATGCCACAAGTAACTCGAGGCAGTCCATGAAAATCACAAATAGTATTGAAACAGGTGCTACAGCCAGCGATTTGAATATGAAGATAAGGCTTACAAGGCTGAGCACTATGATATGCCCTGCTGTTATGTTCGCGAACAATCGGACCATAAGGGCAAAGGGTTTTGTAAACATGCCTATCAGTTCAACCGGGAACATGATGGGAAGCAGCCAGACCGGGACACCGGGTGTTGCATAAATATGCTTCCAGTAAGTCTTTGAACCGTTTATCTGGGTGATGAAGAATGTAAAAAGGGCAAGGGTAAGGGTCACTGCTATATTCCCCGTTACGTTGGCCCCGAAAGGCGGCGGGAAGGGGATCAGACCCATAAGGTTGTTTATAAGTATAAAAAAGAATACAGTAAGAAGGTAAGGCATGAATTTCTCATACCTGTGTTCGCCAAGGTTAGAGATGGCTATGTCGTCGCGGACAAACAATATGATAGGTTCAAGGAAACTCTGGATACCTTTTGGATGACTGATACCCGTCTTTTTGTATGACCGTGAGAGTGACAGGAACAGGATCAGGCAGATGAGTGCGGCAAAGAACAAACCAACCACCACCTTTGTAATCGAAAAATCAAGAGGCATATGATTCTCATCAACATGCCCCTCTGCATTCACCTGGACTATTCTTCCCGCATAGTCTCCCTCTTCCTCTATCCTGAAACCATTGTATTCATGACCGTGGGCAATCTTACGCGATGAGAATATATTAAGGCCCTTGTCTTTTGAATACAGTATTACAGGGAGATAAAGTGCCACGCTCTCTCCGTTCTTTTTTGTCAGTATGTGCCATTCATGGGAGTCTGCTATATGTTCGAGTATGAATGTACTGGCATTGAATTCCTCTTCCTCTCCTCCATGTCCTGACTCTTCATTTGCCCGTGCCGTGCCGGTCATGAACATGATCAGAAATATGGAAATGATACCTGTCGCAATACGTGTTTTCAAGTCGGCTAATGTTTTATAATGATTTGTGCTTCAATGCATTCAACATGGATAAGATTGAAAACATAGTGAACGCTAAATATAGTATAAAAAATAATACAACTGTTTCCTGTTTAGTTTTTTTAACAACCAGGAACCATATCAGGGCAAAGATCAGTTCCATAAGAAGTTTGAGGCTCAGGGCGACAAGAAGGTGGAGTACCTGGCTGCCATTTTCACGGGCTGTACCCCTTAGGAAGATAAAAAAGATAACAATGGTTATCACTGTGAAACCAGCCGTAAGAATGGCAAGGTCGCTCAAGGGAATGGCAATGCTGAACCATCCTGTAATAAGGTAACCTGAAGCAAGGAGGAGGACGGCGAAAAGAAACAGAGTTGGAAGGAAGAGGAAGAATTTCTTTGTCTGCATGGTTATTTGATAAAATCCCTGACTGAAAGATAGATCCCTCCAAAGACGCCAAGAAGTGCAAAGACAAGTGTGAAAACGGGAGTTTCAAGAGTGAGCCATTTGTCAATCCTTATTCCGATCCATGTGGCAAGAAGAATGACGGCTATCATCTGAAAAGCCATACCTGAATATCTGGCATAGGTCTGAAGGGGGGAGTTTTCTTTATCTTCCTCCTGATTTTTCTTCTTCTTTTCCTCTTGTGAATCCTGTTCCTCCATTTTCTTCGGTTTCACTCATTTTACAGTTGCCGGTGAATTTTGCACCGGGCTCAATTGAAAGCTTAAAAGTTACAATGTCTCCTGTAATTTTTGAAGAGGCTTTTAGTGTCAGCAACTGACCTACACAAATCCGACCTTCAACAGAGCCCGATACCTCGGAGTTTTTGCAAATGACCTCACCCGATACCTTTCCGGTAGGGCCAATTACCACTTTACCTCTGGTGTTGAGGTTACCTGTCAGTAATCCGTCAATCCGGATATCTCCTGTTGATTTAACATCTCCGGTAATTTCAGTTCCGTTGCTTATAAGATTGATGTTTGTGTTGTCGGGTTCGTTGTTCTTTGCCATAGTCTTTCACATAAAAATAATGAATTAATAACTCACAAATATAAAAACTATTGTACACAAATTACTTTAATCTGTGCCAACAGGTTCCTGCCCGACAAATAGCCGGTTTTTATTCTTTGACTATCAATATATCTTGGATATAACCTGTTTTGAAACAGGTTGTTCAACGGGCCGGGTACCAGGAAAAATTTTTGCTGTATCCTCACCTGATTCCCGTAGCCGGCTGACAGGCTTATTCAGAATCGTATGCCCATTTGATATACATGGATCCCCATGTAAATCCTCCACCGAAAGCGGCAAGCACCAGTTTGTCGCCTTTTCTGAGTTTCTTCTCATTTTCCCACAAACAGAGAGGGATGGTAGCGGCGGTGGTGTTCCCGTATTTTTCGATGTTTATCATTACCTTTTCGGGAGGCAGTCCCATTCTCTTTCCGGTAGCATCTATAATCCTGAGATTGGCCTGATGAGGTACAAGCCAGGCGATATCCTCCGGCTTCAGGTTGTTTCGCTCCATTATTGCTGCAGCAACATCAGCCATATTGACAACGGCAAATTTAAAAACACTTTGTCCCTCCTGGTAAACGAAATGTTCACGGGCATCTACTGTCTCATGAGAAGGTGGCCGGACCGATCCTCCTGCCTTCATATGGAGATACTTCATACCCGATCCGTCTGTATGGAAGAGATGATCTATGACACCTTCATCCCCGGTGGCCGGCTCGAGCAGAACTGCTCCGGCGGCATCTCCGAAGAGAGGACAGGTAGTACGGTCGGTGTAGTCGGTTATCGATGACATCTTGTCTGCACCTACCACTATCACCTTTTTATATCTGCCCGATTCGACGAATGAGGTGCCGGTCTGAAGAGCAAAAAGGAAACCTGAACAGGCGGCGTTAAGATCAAAGCTGAAGGCATTTTTTATACCAGCTTTCTCAGAAATTATATTGGCTGTAGCAGGAAAGGCCATGTCGGGTGTTATAGTGGCACAGATAAGGAGATCCACTTCTTCAGGTGATGTGCCGGTCTTTTCAAGCAATCCTTTTACAGCCATGTGCCCAAGGTCTGAGCTGCCAAGGCCCTCGCCCTTAAGTATCCTCCTTTCACTTATCCCGACCCTTTGCATGATCCATTCATCTGATGTATCGACCATGCGCGACAGTTCGCTGTTTGTAAGAATATATTCCGGAACCCATGCATGAATTCCGGTAATGGCAGCCTTTATTGTGTTCATAATCTAGATTGATTCGATGATCTTCCGGGCCAGGTTTGCAGAAACCACACTCCTGGTCTGAAGTATCATATTCATTATGGCTTTTCGCTTTGAAATACCATGTCCGATAACGACATTGGCATTTATTCCGACAATCGGTGTACCTCCTATATTTTCGAAGTTCAACCGGTCGATAAAGCTATCACTTATATTTCTTTTTTTGAGAAGAAAATAGAATGCCTCGGCCTGCTTGAGTATTACATTCCCTACAAAACCGTCACAGACAACAACATCGGGCATGTTTTCATGGAATAAGGCATGGCCTTCCACATTACCTATGAAGTTGATATGCTGGTCATCCTTCATAAGTTCATATGCAGCCTTTATGGCAGGAGTTCCCTTTGATGCCTCCTGTCCAATATTCAGAAGACCCACTCTTGGATTCTCCACATGATGAACAAACCTGGAATACAGCGATCCAAGTAAGGCATACTGGAGAAGCACATCGGGTTTACAGTCGGGATTGAGCCCGACATCCAGGATAACTGAATCACGGCCGTCAATACATGGAAGAATGGTTACCAGGGCCGGCCGGAATACTCCAGGTATCACATTGACTGTATAACTTGCACCAACAAGCATGGCTCCGGTATTGCCGGCACTGCAGAAGCCGCCCAGCTCATTGTTGTGAAGCATACGGAAGCCAACAGCAATGCTTGAGTCGGGTTTCTGTGAAATTGCCTTGGCCGGATGATCACCCATTTCAATCACCTGTGTAGTCCCTTTTATCTCAAAAGATGAAGGGTCTACATCCATCTCACGCAGCTTGGACAGGATTACAGCCTCATCCCCCAACAGGACTATCTTCTCCCCGGCTGAAAGATGTTCAAGTGAATCTACAGCACCTTCAATGGCAGCCTCGGGAGCAAAATCACCTCCCATGACATCCAGGCCAATCTTCATATTCTAACGTTTAAGTTATACTATTTCAGGCCGTTGCCTTTTTTTCGATGGCCAGCTTACCTCTGTAATAACCACACTCAGGGCAGACCCTGTGATACAGAACTGAAGACCCGCAGTTTGAGCAGGCAGCCACTGTGGGTGGTGTTGCCTTGTAGTGTGTTCTGCGCTTATCTCTTCTGGTTTTTGAATGTTTTCGTTTCGGATGTGCCATTTTACTCTTTATTAATTATCATTCATCAGTTTTTTCAATTCATCCCATGCCGGATTATCAACAGGCTCTTCATCAACAATGTGTTCATGAAGCTTACGTATCATCTCCGGGTCACATGTACTTTTACCATCAGAACCCTGAGGATGAACCCTCCTTATAGGTAATGCAAGGTAAATAAATTCGTAAATATATTGCTTCAGATCCAGTTCCTGTTCATTCAACGCAAGAATTATTAAGTCAGGATCACTTTCGTCGTGTCCCGGACCATTCTTTACTATAATTGAATTCCTGCACTCAAGCGGAAAATAAAACATGTCCAGACACCTGTCGCAACATAATTTAACCTGTCCGGAGATCACTATTTCAAGTTCCAGATGCGAAGAACGTTTTTCCACCTCTGCAACAACAGCCAGGCTGCCTTCCTTTATCTCCGACTCTTCAAAATTTTCAAAATACTCATTATCAACTTCAAACCTGAAGGTGTGATGCCCTTGCTTTAAACCCTTAAGTGGTATTGTGTATAACCGGGACATCTATTAAAAATTTGGTGTGCAAAAATATAAATCCTTCGGCAATTAAAAAAATTATGAACAAAAAAGTAACATAATTGAATTAAAAGACCATTTGCCGGCATTATTCCGTCGTTTACCGGTTTTCTCTTAGCCCTGAATTTTTACAAATATATTTTTACGATGAATAAAAGAACAAAACTATGAAACCCACATTTTTTACTGACATCAATACTATAGAATATAATTCTGTCAGGATGTGCGGTTCCATCATACAGTTAAAATCAAAATTATATACTGATGAAACCCACATGTATTTGAATACAAAAACACAATATTATAATAATCACCTGCATGTGGGTTCCATCATACCATTAAAATCAATTATTATATGATGAAACCCACATGTATTGCA
>JAVEZD010000062.1:0-12457 GCA_034003165.1 Bacteroidales bacterium
TTTCATAAGTATATATTTTTTATTTTAATGGTTCCCGCTTAAGCGGAGACCCCATAATTTTAAATCAGTCGATTACAACCATTTTGTTTTTAGGGGCAAAAACATTCATTATTACCCATGCAACGAGGTAGGCGCTGGCGGCAATTCCGAACATAAGTACATAGCCTGTTTCGACATGACCGGCTTTCTTGTAGAAGTCGAGTATGGCTCCGGCGATATATGAAATAAAGGCACCACCGAGTGCTCCAGCCATGCCACCGATCCCGGTGACCGAGCTGACGGCTCTTTTCGGGAAGGCATCAGACACTGTGGTGAAGATGTTGGCCGACCATGCCTGGTGTGATGCGGCTGCAAGTGCTATAAGAAAGACAGCGCCCCAGGTACTTATCGAGGCAGATGTGGCAAACAGGATGGGGGTGACAAGGAAGGCAAAGATGAGCATTGTAATGCTCCTGGCCCTGAAGGGAGTCATCCCTTTTTTTATCATGAAGGATGAAAGCCATCCGCCCCCGATACTGCCAACAGTTGTTGCTGTATAGATGAAGGCAAGAGGCAGGCCGAAAGACTTCACATCCAGCCCCGTCCCCCTCACATCAGCAAGCCATCCGGGGATCCAGAAGAGGTAGAACCACCAGACGGGGTCGGTAAGTCCTTTCCCTATGAGAAAAAGCCAGGTCTGACGGTATTTGAACAGTTTAACCCAGGGGATTGAAGTTGTGGGCTCATTCTGCTCATCGACATCGCTTGTTATATGGGCCAGCTCAGCAGCTTTTACCTTTTTGTGCCTCTGGGGTATGTCGTAGAAGATCATCCACAGGACTATCCAAAGGAAACCAATGGCTCCGGTTATTATAAATGCCGCCTGCCAGCCCCATGCAATGACTATGGCCGGTACTGCAAGAGGAGCAATTATAGCCCCGACGTTAGTGCCCGAGTTAAAGATACCTGTTGCCAGGGCTCTTTCCTTCTTGGGAAACCATTCGGCAACTGTCTTGATAGCAGCCGGGAAGTTACCTGCCTCGCTGAATCCAAGCAGTGCCCTCCAGAATCCGAATCCGAACACCCCTTTGGCAAAGGCATGTCCCATAGCTGCAATACTCCATACAAGAACAGAGATTCCATAACCAAGCTTGGTCCCGAATTTGTCAATCAGCCTTCCTGCAATGACCATGCCGATGGCATATGAGAGCTGGAACGCCATGATAATATGTGAATAGGCTTTTTCTCCTATACCCAGATCAGCTTCAAGCATGGGTTTCAGAATCCCTATAACCTGCCTGTCAAGATAGTTTACAGTTGTGGCAAAGAATATCAGGGCACAGACTGTCCATCTGTAGTTACCTGTTTTTACAGTTTCTGACATTTTACTTGTATTGATTCATTATTACACATTGTACGTTGTTGATGCGGTGGTTCCACCCCTGCCTGTCCAGTTGGTATGGAAGAACTCACCTCGCGGCTTGTCTGTCCTTTCATAGGTGTGGGCTCCGAAATAGTCGCGCTGGGCCTGAAGCAGGTTGGCCGGAAGCCTTTCGCAACGGTAGCCGTCGTAGTAACAGAGCGCCGACGACATGGAAGGTATCGGAATCCCGTTTGAAGTGGCTGTTGCAACGACATTTCTCCATCCTTCCTGGGCCTTGTCTATCTTTTCCCTGAAGAAGGGATCGAGCAGGAGGTTGTCGAGGGAAGGGTTGTTGTCAAAGGCTTCCTTTATCTTGCCGAGGAAAGCAGACCTGATAATACATCCGCCTCTCCACATAAGGGCAATACCGCCATAGTTAAGGTTCCAGCCATATTCTTCTGCTGC
This sequence comes from Bacteroidales bacterium, assembly GCA_034003165.1. Taxonomy (GTDB): domain Bacteria; phylum Bacteroidota; class Bacteroidia; order Bacteroidales; family VadinHA17; genus LD21. The sequence continues at coordinate 1,808 of JAVEZD010000062.1, forward strand.
GGCTCTCATAAGTGAGTATCCCTGTGCGTACGAGACGATCTTGGACGCATACAGGGCATCCCTTATATCGTTTATGAATTTCTTCCTGTCGCCACTGAAGGTTTTCGCCGGCCCCTTAAGTATTACTGAGGCCTTTACCCTTTCGTCCTTTACAGCCGAAAGACAACGCGCAAACACCGCTTCGGCTATTAGGGTAAGGGGTATGCCCAGATCAAGTGCTGCAACACCCGTCCATTTACCCGTACCTTTCTGTCCTGCCGTATCAAGGATCTTATCAACAAGTGGTTTTCCATCACTGTCCTTATAGGCAAGAATATCCCTGGTTATCTCAATAAGGTAACTGTCAAGTTCCCCTTCGTTCCATTCCCTGAATACCTCATGCATCTCACCGGCACTCATGCCACAGAGGTCCCTCATGATCTGATAAGCCTCGCAGATAAGCTGCATATCACCATATTCGATGCCATTGTGAACCATCTTTACAAAATGTCCGGCACCGTTTTCTCCAACCCAGTCACAGCACGGAGAACCGTCATCGACTTTGGCCGCAATTGCCTGAAACACGGGTTTTACTTCGGGCCATGCAGCCTTTGATCCCCCGGGCATAATTGATGGGCCCAGAAGAGCTCCTTCCTCACCTCCCGATACCCCGGTTCCTATGTAAAGAAGCCCCTTGCTCTCTACGTAGGCCGTTCTGCGGTTGGTGTCGGGAAAATGTGTGTTCCCGCCATCAATGATGATGTCGCCGGGCTCGAGGTGGGGGATAAGGGTGTCTATAAGGTCGTCGACAGCTTTGCCTGCCTTCACCATAAGCATTATTTTCCTGGGCCTTTTTAGCGAAGAAACAAGCTCCTCAATGGTATGGGCCCCCTTTATATTCTTACCGCTTCCTCTTCCGGCAATAAAATCATCTACCTTGCCGGTCGAACGGTTATAGACAGTGACCTGGAAGCCCTTACTCTCCATGTTAAGAACCAGATTCTCTCCCATCACTGCCAGCCCTATAAGTCCAATGTCAGATAAATTATTCATAATGTGTGTGTTATAGTTTTATTATTTTTCTTTGTCACCCTTGTCTTTCTTAAATACCTGTGCGAAGCTCACGTATTTACTTTTATTATTAAGGCATGGAATATCATTATAAAATCCATTTCACCCTGATAGTTTTTCCTTCGATGCCCACAGGCCAATTGCCGGATTCGGGATGAAATAGATTTTCTCACCGTCGGGCAGTATGTTGTAACCATCCTTCAGCTTTCCCGGATCATATCTTCTTATTACATCTTCCAAAGAGGCATAACTGAAATTGACAGATTCAATTTCTTCTTTGCTCAGGTGTCCGGGAGCATAGGTGACAGCGAATCTGCCTTCACTGCTGCCGTGAATAAAATGGGCAGCTGCACCCAGGTTATTTCTCAGTTCGGCATTCTCTTTTACGAACCTGAGTGTGGCCGGGGTTCCCTGGTATCCGTACTTTCTTATTAGTCGGTCAATCTCCCTGTCCTCTCCGAACTCCTTAAGTCCTGGTGCGATGACCACTATCTCACCGTTATCAGCCATCGCCATTCTGGTGCGGTATATGCTTTTATTTCCAAGCCAGGTGCTTGTGAATTCTGAAGGATCGAGAAAGACAACTACTTTCTTCAATGGCTCATCCAGAACAGTGAAATTAACTTTTACAGACAAGTCGGCAGCCATTATGAAAGCTTCCTGGTCATCTCCTATAAAAAGGCCCCTCATCACCAGCTCTCCGCTGTCATCCCTGCCTATTACAGTAAGAATATAAACCACAGGCAGGTGGGGAATGAAATTGCGCGAAGCGTAATTAAGTAGTTGTCTTACAGGGGTATCGGCCTTTCCCATCATCTTCTCCATTCCGTAAACAGCACCTATGAAGTGGCTTTTGTTGATTCCTTCCGATCCGCCTGTTCCGACAAAAAGATTCTTGTTATAGTTGGCCATGCCGATTACCTCGTGAGGAACGACCTGCCCTATAGACAGTATAAGGTCGTGTTGCCCGTTAATGACAAGTTTGTTGAGTTGAGCCGGCCATGAATAATCCAGGGCGCCTCCGGTAATATCGCTTACATATTCTCCGGGGACAGTACCAACCGTAACAACATCATTTCTCCAGTCATGGACCCTGAAGAGTGACTGCGGAATATCACCGAACATCTCTTCAATCTGCCGTGAGCTCATGGGTACATGAGTCCCGAGGGCCGGAAGGATATCCCTGAGGTTTTCACCGTAGTATCTGTACAGAAGGGTTGTTATATCGCCAGCCCTTGAATGTATCCTTGTCTGATCGGGGGGGATGGCAAGTACTTTCTTTTTTCTCCCCAGCTTTTCAAGAGCAGAGAAAATGCCGTGTTTAAGTTCATCGGGTGTTATGATTGTATTTTCGGAACCTGATTGATAATATATCATATCATTCTTAACGGGTAAAAATATTCAACTGCAGATCCTTATCTGGTCGTGTGCTGCCTAAACACCGCTATAGGCACTGAAACCGCCATCGACCGGAATGACTACTCCGGTAACGAACTGAGACATGTCTGAAACAAGGTACAGAAGTGTCCCGGTTAGTTCATCAGGTGTTCCAAACCGTTCCATAGGTGTACTGTTAATTATCTTCCTGGCTCTTGGTGTAGGTTCTCCTGATTTCTCATCAATAAGAAGGAAGCGGTTCTGGTTTGACAGGAGGAATCCCGGAGCTATGGCATTTACCCTGATGCCTGTTTTTGCGAAATGTACAGACAGCCATTGTGTGAAATTGTTGACGGCCGCCTTGGCTGCCGAATAGGCGGCTATTTTTGTAAGAGGTCTGTATGAGTTCATAGATGAGATATTTACAATGACCCCCGACTTACTGCTTATCATATCAGTGGCAAAAACCATGGTTGGAATAAGTGTGCCCTTGAAGTTGAGGTCAAATACCTTGTCAAAGCCCTCTGTCTGAAGACCAAAGAAGGTGTCCTCAGGTTTTTCATCTTCCTCCCCGGTCATCTTCTCAACTTTTGTTGTCGCTTCAGGAGAGTTCCCTCCGGCACCGTTAATAAGAATATTGATGGTCCCTAGCCTGCTGTTTATTTCTTTTTTTGCTTTCAGAAGAGAATCTCTGTCAAGGACATTGGCTGAAATACCTATGGAAGTAACGCCTGTCCCATCAGTAATTGACGCAGCAATCTTTTCAGCTGATTCCCTGTTGCGCCCGAGAATGACAGTCTTCACTCCATGGGAAGCCATGGCCCTGGCCATCTCTGAACAGATGAGACCGGTACCTCCTGTCACTACAGCAACCTTGTCTTTTAAATTAAATTCGTCCATTTCAGGTCTTTATTGAGTTTTGGTTTGTCTTTGTATTTTATTAACCCCCCGCTTCCTGTCAGCCATTATTCCAAACTTTGGTTAAGACAGGCATCAAAGTGTCTGGCTGTCGAAACCGAAATATTCCTTTGCATTAAGGTAGGAGACTCCTTCTATTATAGGTTTTACTATTTCATCATCGCCGGGGATGCTTCCTTTTTCAATCTCTTCTCCTATATAGTTACAGAGTATTCTCCTGAAGTACTCATGCCTTGGGTAGGAGAGGAAACTCCTGGAATCAGTCACCATGCCTACGAACCTTCTCAGCAGACCAAGAGCAGAAAGGTCCCTGAGATGCTTCTCCATACCTGTTTTCTGATCGAGGAACCACCAGGCGGCCCCATACTGGACTTTTGCTGCAGATGAGCCATCGTTGAAGTTACCTGCCATGGTAATCATCATTTCATTGTCGGCGGGGTTCAGGTTATAAAGAATTGAGCGGGCAAGCTGGTCGCTGTCGTCGAGTGTCGCAAGGAATCGGGACATCTTAAGGGCGTCCTGAGGGACCCCTATGGAATCCCATCCTGTGTCGGGTCCGAGTTTTCTGAACATCCTGAAGTTATTGTTCCTTAATGCCCCTACATGGAACTGCTGCGTCCATCCCCGCTGGTGGTTAAGCCTGCAGACTCCCAGCATTGCGGCACATATGTATTTTTCTGTTTCATCAGCAGAGATAGCTTTCCCTTCAAGGAGCTTCGAGAAGATGTTATTAATTTCGGAGGCTGTGAACGTTGAATAATAGAATCTGTCAAGACCATGGTCCGAAAGGCGGCAGCCATTGTCATGGAAGAAACGGTGCCTTTCATCCATAGCCTCCATAAGTGATTCAAAATCCCTGATCCTTATTCCGGAAGCAGCAGAGAGCCTTTCAATATATGCCCTGAATTTCAAAGGATCTTCTGTTTTAACTATGTTATCCGGACGGAAAGTGGGGAGTATTTTTGTGCTGAAAGCATTTTTCAGTTCACGGTGATGAACAAGGTCATCAGCCGGGTCGTCGGTGGTACATACTGTCTCAACATTCATCCTGCCAAGCAGTGCCCTGATGCTGAATTCTTTTGTATTAAGCATGGCAGATGCCTTTTCATATATCTGTCCGGCTGTTGATGGTGAAAGCAGGTCAAAAATACCAAAATACCTTGCCAGCTCAAGATGGGTCCAGTGATAAAGCGGATTTCCTGCAGTGGCAGGTACAGTCTCAGCCCACTTCATGAATTTTTCCCTGTCGGAGGCATCGCCTGTACAGTACTTTTCACTGATACCATTGATCCTCATGCCCCTCCATTTATAATGATCACCTTCAAGCCAGGCCTGGCTGAGGTTTTCAAACTGACGGTCGCTGGCTATCATGGCAGGCGACAGATGGCAGTGAAAGTCAATTACAGGCTGATTTTCTGAGTATTGATGGAAAAGCCTGACAGCTGTTTTGTTCCCAAGAAGAAAATCTTCGTTAATAAAGGGTCGCATCAGAGTAGTGTTAAGTTGAATATTCTACAATTGAGACGACAAGATACTAAAAAATATAAAGGTGTATGCCTGTTGACTGTCGTTCAGATATCAGGTGAATATGAACAATTCCAAAAGCCTGAAAATGCCACTTATTGAGTAGCGAATTTATTGGGTTTGACAAGTAAAGATTGTACTTTTGGTAATAATTAATTTTTATGCGTAGTAATAAACCGGCGTTTGTCTGTCGAGGATTTGTCTGCGGGTAGCCGGATCATAACCGTTAATAATTTAAGAAAATATGAAACCCACATGTATTGCAGATACAAACACGTATGTATATAATATTCAGACATGTGGGTTCTCCCGCTTAGGCGGGACAGGCTATCAGACCATTAAAATAAAAATTATATACTGATGAAACCCGCATGTATTTGAATACAAAAACACAATATTATAATAATCACCTGCATGTGGGTTCCATCATACCATTAAAATCAATTATTATATGATGAAAGCTGAACTTAGAAATGCCGTGCATCCGGACGATTTTAAAAGCTATGGGACTGAAAAGATCAGAAAAGAGTTTCTGATAGAAAAGATATTTGAGAAAGACGAGATTCTCGTTGTCTATTCCATGTACGACCGTTATATGGTGGGTGGAGTCATGCCCGTTTCAAAGGCACTTGAACTTGAAACCACAGATGACCTCAAGGCATCATTCTTTCTTGAACGGAGGGAGATGGGTATGATAAACGTCGGGGGACCGGCTGTCATTGAAACAGGAGATGGTGATTATCAGCTTGAATTCAAGGAGGCTCTGTATCTTGGAAAAGGTACTGAGAATGTTGTATTCAGGTCTGTGGATCCGGAAAACCCGGCTAAGCTGTATATCAACTCAGCTCCTGCCCATCATAAGTATCCTTCTGTGAAGGTTACACTTAAGGAAGCTGAAGTGGCTGTGCTCGGTAGTCCCGAAACGTCCAATCACCGTCGTATCAACAAGCTTCTGATAAACAGTGTCCTTCCAACATGTCAGCTGCAGATGGGGATGACCGAGCTGCAGACCGGGAGCGTCTGGAATACTATGCCGGTTCATACCCATAACAGGAGGATGGAAGCTTATTTCTACTTTGAGGTACCTGAAAAACAGGCAGTATGCCATTTTATGGGTGATCCGGATGAGACCAGGCATATCTGGATGACAAATGAGCAGGCCGTTCTCTCTCCTTCATGGAGTATCCACAGCGCTGCCGGAACTTCAAGCTATACCTTTATCTGGGGGATGGCTGGGGAAAACCTCGACTATGGCGATATGGACGTTAGGTATCCTGATACCCTTAAATAAAAAACACAACTATCCATTGCCGCGGCAGCTGTGTTAAGGCTTTAATATATTGGCCCGGAATGCCAACGGACTGGTTTAGTCGACTTAACTGATTAAATTTTCAGAATAACAATTATGAAGGAATTATTTGATCTGACAGGGAAAGTAGCCCTGGTGACAGGGGGAACCCACGGAATAGGACTCGCTTCAGCCTTGTTGCTGGCCAAAGCAGGCGCCCGTGTTTGTGTAAATGACATTGATGATGAGAAACTGAAATCATGCCGGGATATGTTTTCTGAAGCCGGGCAGACGGTTTACACTGTCAATTTCAACGTAACCGACGAGAAAGATGTAGACAGAGGTATCAGCATTATTGAAAAGGATAACGGTCCGGTCAATATACTCGTTAATAACGCTGGAATAATTAAGAGGGTGCCAATTCTGGAAATGAAAATTGAGGATTACAGACAGGTTATTGATGTAGACCTTGTAGCTCCGCTTATAGTATCGAAGAGGGTAGCTCCTTCGATGATTGCTTCAAGAGAAGGAAAGATAATCAACATGTGCTCAATGATGAGCGAGTACGGCAGGAACAGTGTTTCTGCCTATGCTTCAGCAAAGGGAGGTCTGAAGCTCCTTACACGCAATATGACCTGCGAATGGGCAAAATATAATATTCAGATCAATGGTGTGGGCCCTGGCTATATAGCTACATCACAGACTGCTCCCATAAGGGAAAACGGCCATCCCTTCAACGATCTTGTTATGACCCGGACCCCGGCAGGCAGATGGGGCCAGCCGGAAGATGTTGCCAATGCTGTTTTGTTTCTGGCATCGCCGGCAAGTGATTTTGTAAACGGGCATATCCTTTATGTGGACGGAGGTATCCTGGCAAACTTCGGTTATGTCAAAGGTGAAAACGAAATCACTTAGGATCTCTGCCTTATCAGAGAAAGATCACAGAGGCCGGTGTTTCTGTTATTCTGACTAAGCCTTATTCCTGTTTTCATCAGTGACATCGGGACCTGCCATATCATCTGGTTCAGGTCTGGCGTAGAGGTCGTTGACACTGACACCACCATTATCTTCTGAAAACGGTTCTTCTTCAACTATTGTGGCCCTTTGTTCCCCGGCAAGAGCGTTGAAGTAAAAGATGACGGCAAAAACCGAAAACAGGGGAAAGGTAAGGGCATTTACAGCAGCCGAAAGAATAAGATACAGGGGATTCTTTGCAAGGTCGGTTACAGGGGTAGCAATTTCCGGATCGGCCAGGACCTTGAGTAAACTCCCCGAGAAAGGGAGTAATACCAGTCCCGACAGTATTATCGAAACCACCAGGAGCAACACGACAAAAGCTGCCGTCCATCCGTAGTTGGACCAGAACTTCCTGTGTGAAAGGACAAGCGATCTGCTTATGGCATTGGCAATACCCGGACCTTCGACAAGCAGGATTGGCAGTATAAAGAAATATATCATGGCCAGGTAAAGGGCGGCAAAGAGGACGCCAATGACTATTGCAAGCAAACCTATAGCCAGGGCAAAGGATCCCACAAAGGCAAATAAGACCATTATTATGAGATAGGGTATGAAATATCTCAGGGACCTGATAGCGCTGTTAATGATGTTAGTTCCGCTATCGAGAGGATTGTATATCACATAATAGTGAATAATTGTCGAGAACAGCAGGCTTATAAGGCTAATGATAACCATTGGACCTATATATTGCCGGAGCTTTTCAACCATCTCGGCGGGGTCGGTTATTCCCTGAAGTTCTGCCATGTCGATCATACCTGAAATATACTGCGTGATAAGCGACATGATAAGTGAGGTGATAAACAGGACGATGAAATGTTTTTTGTAAAAACTGAACATCGACGACATTGCACTGTCAATATTATGAATCCTGTACAGGGGATGGGTTCTGAAACTATCCATGAATTTGCTTTTTGAAATGGTTCCCAAAAATATAAATTATAAGCAGAGGCAAAGCCTCAATGTGAAGTTAAATCAATCAGTGCATTAAAAAAGCTATTTCCCTTTCCTCCACTCCCTGATTACATTTGAAAAAGGCAGTAGTGTTGTTCTTCTTCTTGGGTTGAATATTCCTTCATTGACTTCCTTGACATCCTCTATAGTAAAGAAAGCTTTCGGGTTGAAGGTCTTGATAAGTTCAAGGACTTTTTCAAGTTCCTGCCTGTAGACAATTGTATAAACAAGAAAGATCCTTTCCTTAGCTCCCTGGGCAGGAACCGAGGTGGCGCCAAATCCCTCGCTGTTGAGCATTCTGACAAGCTCGGGCCCTCTGTCGTCGGTGAATACCCTGATCATCTGGATTCCCATAGCCAGTTTCTCCTCAATCATCATACCCACAAAATTACCCGTTGCAAATCCTGCAGCATACGCAACATAGTTTATATAATTGTCGAGGTTCTGCATTATCTTGCTTATTGCTACTATCCAGATAAGTACTTCAAAAAAACCAAGGATGGGAGCAATGCTTTTCTTGCCCTTTGATACGAATATGATCCGAAGTGTCCCGATAGAGACGTCACAAATACGTGCAAAAAAGATCAATACGGGTATTATGACCAATGAAAAAAGGTCGGAGTTGAAAAATGAACTTTCCATTTCCTGCGGTTTTAGCTTTTAGCAAATATAGGAAATGTGAAGTTCAAAAACACGGGCTTTTGTCAGGCGGGGCAATCACCCATGATGAATGAACCTTTTCGGCTTATTATTGTATATTTATAAAAAAAAGGAAATGGGGAGATTCAGGATTTTAATTGAATATGACGGAACACGTTATTCAGGATGGCAGATGCAGAAGGGTTCGAAATCGGTTCAGGGGGAGATACTTGATGCATGCAGGGATCTTTTCGGCGGGCAGGATATTGATATTTACGGAGCAGGGCGAACCGACAGCGGGGTACATGCAACAGGACAGACTGCGCATCTGGAGGCTGATACGGATCTTGAACCATTAAGGATCAAATATGGTATCAACGACAGGCTTCCTTCAGATATCTCGATAAGGGACGTAGTAAGTGTTGAAAACAGGTTCCATGCCAGACACGATGCGTTTGCCAGGAGTTATGTATACCAGATAAGCAGAAGAAGGACCGCCCTTGCCAAAAAATATGTATGGTGGATCAAGGACAACCTGGATGCTTCGATGATGAATAAATGTGCTGAAAGGATGACAGGTCTTAAGGATTTCAGGTCTTTTACCGATGACAAGCAGGAGCAGGGCTCAACTAAAGTTGAAATAAAACACTGCCGGGTTACGGAGTCGGGCGACATGATTCTTATCCATGTGATAGGGTCCCATTTTCTTTGGAAACAGGTAAGGCGTATGACAGGTATCCTGGTGGAGGCGGGCAGAGGAAACATTTCATCTCAGGATGTCGACAGTCTCTTCAGGGAGAAATCCGACCTTCCTGCCCGGTATACTGCGCCTCCGAGCGGACTGTTTCTTGAAAGGGTGTATTACGCAAATGAAACCATAATAACAGACGTGAAACCGCTTATTAACCTTTAAACAAAGCTTATGAGAAGACGTGATTTTGTAAGAACGGCATCCCTGTCTATTCCTGCAATGGGTCTTTTCCCGGCCGGATTACAGGGGATGAAAAGGGCGCCGGAACCCTCTAAACTTGAAAAAAGATCTCTTGGAAAAACCGGAGCCATGTTATCCGTAATAGGCTTCGGGGGTATAGTGGTAATGGATGCCACACCTGCCGCCGCGGCTGCAGCAGTTAGAAAGGCCATTGATGCAGGAGTTAACTATTTTGATGTGGCTCCCTCGTATGGTGATGCTGAGGTTAAGCTGGGACCTGCCCTTGAGCCTTACAGGAAGGATGTTTTCCTGGCTTGTAAGACGGGCCGGCGTACCAGGGATGAAGCCAGGAAGGAACTTGAGAAATCGCTGGTTAATATGAGGACTGATCATTTTGATCTTTACCAGCACCATGCCGTGACTACCCTTGAAGAAGTCGACCAGATTCTTGGACCAGGAGGAGCAATGGAGACTTTTCTTGAAGCCAGAAAGGAAGGTAAGATAAAGTTCATCGGATTTTCGGCTCATTCAGTTGAAGCTGCTCTGGCCCTTATGACCCGGTTTGATTTTGATACTATTCTGTTCCCTTTCAATTATGCTACATGGTATGCCGGGAATTTCGGACCACAGGTACTTGAGATGGCTCATGGTAAAAACATGGGTATTCTCGCCCTTAAGTCTATGGCAAGAGGACCATGGGGTGAGGGTGCAGATAAATCAGGATACCCAAAATGCTGGTATGAACCCCTTACCTCAGAGCAGGATATAGAAAAGGGTTTACGTTTTACCCTTTCTCATCCCATAACGGCGGCAGTGCCTCCAGGAGAGGAGAAGCTGTTCATGATGGCACTGGGCATGGCTGACAGGCTGAAACCACTCGACGACGGGGAGGTGCTGGAGATGAAGGAGAAAGCCTTTAAAGGAGAACCTCTTTTCAGGTATGAATCATGACATG
>JAVEZD010000063.1:0-11777 GCA_034003165.1 Bacteroidales bacterium
TCCGTTTTGTCTTTATAGCCACAAAAGTGTAGCACAGCATGTATAACAACCCTTAACAGCTCTTGTTTAAACCTAACTTTATAGTCACTTGCATTTCTTCTGACACTGTCTACACTTATATAGATTTCTCCGTTGAGTATTTCGTCGTTCCACATAAAAGCAATAACATCAGTATAATAATCATGATTGAGGAACTCCCTGTTTATTTCAAGAAGAGCATTATCGTTTGAAAAAATAAATACAAGATGACCAGGGGTTCTTCCTTCTCCAATGATGACCTTCTTAATCACCTCCTTAATGGGAGAGGATCTTTTGAACCGGAATCCCGCATTATCGTAAAAAAACTGGATTTTCAAGGTATTACCTCCAAAAAAGTCATTTTTACACTGTTTCCCTTGTCATTGTACTCAATACTGTCGGCAAGCCTTGACATAAGGAAAACGCCCCTGCCATTAATCTCTTCTATATTCTCTGGTCGGGTTGGATCAGGTACTTTACGTGGATCAAAGCCCTTTCCTTCATCTGTAATAATGACAATGACATTCCTTCCCTCGAGAAGCATTTCAATGTCAACGTATTTACCGGGGTCAGCCTTGTTGCCATGCTGTATTGCATTATTGACGGCCTCCATGGCAGCGACAAGTATCTTACCATAGTTATCCTGAGATATACCCAGCTCTGAGGTTAAATTATCGACAGTGCTTTCAACCTGCCTAAGGCACGACATTTTCGATTCTATCCTCAACTTTTTGTAAACCTCTGCCATTCTTCCCGACAATTACAATATCAGATGACTATTTAAATGCAATTTCTAATTTTTTTTCGATATCCACAATTCCGGATTAAGCTTAACTGTCTCATCGAAGATCATAAACTTAAGAATTGCACTGTTTCCTTCATCTTTTTCATTATATACATTTCCCAGAACCTTACCTGTAGTAACTTTCTCTCCGGCTTTCACCCTCACATTTACGAGATTCTGGTATACAGTGTAGTATTTTCCATGTCGAATCATTACAGTCATATTAGCCCCCTGGATAGCAAACACCCGTGCAACTTCTCCATTGAAAACAGCCCTGACAGGCGTTTCTCCATAGCTTGTAATTTCGACACCCGGATTATTCTCTGTTACATACTTAAGAACCGGATGTGTATGTGTTCCAAACTGTCCTGTAATTACTCCCTTGTCCACAGGCCATGGCAAACGTCCCTTGTTTTCAGAGAAACCTGCTCCAAGCCTACTTTCCTCCGGAGAAATATCCGCCCGTGCAGCTTTCCTCCTCTCCTCTTCTATAAGCTTTTCAATCTCTGTTTCAATCCGTTTGGCAATTCTTTTTCTTTCTTCCAGTTCTTTCTGCAATTGCTTTTCCTTATTACCCAGTGACTGAACCATCTTCTGTCTTCTCGACTGTTCGCTCTTTAAAAGAGACCTTTGTTGTTCTTCTCTTCCTCTCAGCTCTGAAACATTACGCAGATCATTTTCAAGTTTTCTTCTTGAAGCCTCCACCTGGTCCTTTATTTCGGAAATAATCTCAGCCTCATTCCTGCGGTATTTTGCAATCTGCTGCAAATATTTAAGCCGCTTGTAGCCCTGGTTAAAATCTCTGGCCGACAGGATATAAATAATTTCATTATATGATTTCCCCGTCTTATAGGAATTAAGTACCGACCGTGCATAATCTTCTCTAAGAACACCGAGATCATTCTCCATCATTTCAAGGGCCAGTGAATTTAATTCTATTCTTGTATTAAGGAGGTCGATTTCACTTTTAAGATCACGAAGTACAGACTCCCTCAGATTGAGTTTATTTCCAATAATCTTAAGCTGGCTCAGGCTTTCAGTCTTTTCCTTTCCTGTCTGCTTCAACAGATTGTCCACATATGAAATCTCCTCCAGTGTCTTTCTGCGCTGTTCCTCCAGCTCTGCCTTTGACTGTCCCCTTGCCGGACAAACGAACAGAAACATGATAATATGTACTGAAATAAGCAATCTCATCTGATTCTTACCTTTCTATAGTTTCGTCCGGGAATGAAATCAATTTCTCCCGTCCAACCAGTTTGAATATTCCTGATTCCCATGGTAAAATTAACTTTATTGTCACCAGTCATAACTTTTATACTACCCGGAATCCGTTTATTTCCCGACCTTATGAATTCACCAAAATCAGCCTGAATACCATTGGCCTGTGTAATTCCTGAAATAAATGCCTTAAAAGGCTTTCCGTTATAACAATCAATCTCATACTTCAGTGTATATCCTCCTATCCTCGTAACACATAGGTGGGTTCCGTCAACGCATCTGACAGATTTTTCATAAGTTTGAGGCTGACCTATAAAATCACCAAATATAGCAAAGACTGCGCTCGCAGGTATCTGATATTTTTTCTCAAGGTCACCCGGTTCACCGTAGTAAATAAGCCGGTTAATTCTGTCATTAACAAGAACAGTATCATCAGTAAGTAACACCCTACCAGCCTCGATACCCGTCCTTGTCCTTAAAGATATAAAAAGTGAATCGGGAAATAAATATTTAACTGTTGCTATCAGTTTTATGTCTATTGCAGGAGTATTCAGATCAATATCAGCACGCGAAATATAAAATCCCGATGAACTTAAATTATCCTGCCTTAATTCATTGTAAAAGTCTTCAGCGCGAACTAATGCGTCTTCACTAACAGGGGCTGCTCTTCTCTTTCCTGTTACTGAACAAGCTGCAAGCAGAATGGTAAATAATATAAATATTATTACTTGCCGCACTTTTCTATTTCCTTATTAAGGTGACCTTTTGAGCTGTCGAGTTTAATAGCATGTTCCCACTGCCGTATTGCCTGTGCACATTTTTTCTGATCCCTCAGAATAAAGCCATAGTGCTCGTACCACTCAGCATCATCTGTTTCTCCCATATTTATAATCCGCTCCATAATTCTGGCTGCCTCCTTAAGCTTACCCCGTTTATAAAGGGTCCACGCATATGTGTCGAGAAAGGTTGTGTTATCCTTCTCTGTCTCAATAACCTTCTTCGCCATTTGCTCAGCTTCCTTAATCCGTAAATCCTGTTCAGCAAGATAATATGCATAATTGTTCAGTATCGTCAGGTCCTCTGAGTTAAGGGCAATTGCTTCATCAAAGAGTTTAAACGAATTTTCAAAGTCTTTTATCCTGTAATATACGTCTGCCCGCATGGTAAGAACCTGAAGAAGCATTTCCCTGTTATCACCAGCCAGAATCTCAGCCTTTCTTAACTCTTCCAGTGCCGTTTCATACTTAAGTTTCTCAGTTGCTGCTGTTGCATAAAGGATTTTAGCAAGAAATGACCTGTTGAACTTCGTTGCAACCTGTTCAGCTTTAACAAGGAGCTTATCCATATCCTGAAGATCGTAGTATAAAAGAAGAAGCTTCTCCTGTGCGAAATAGTTTTCAGGCATTGCTTTTGACAGCTCTTCAAGCCTTTCCGCAGCCTTTGACAGCTTTCCGGATTTCTCATACAGATCGGGGCGGAGAAGTACTATTATCTGATCGCTTTCGTATTCTTTTTCGAGAGTAAAGATTGCATCTTCCATTGCTGTAAAGTAATCCTTAACTATCTCTTCCATACCTATCAGGCCTGCAAACAGTTCAATCTTTCTTTCTTTTTCCACCCTGTCGTTGGCAGCGACATTCTTAAGAAGTGTAATCAGGTCGGAATAATTTTTCTGGTTCAGAAGAAACTCCATCAGTGCAAGCTGTATTCCCGGATTATCAGGGTTACGTGTAATCAGATCATTATAAACCTCAAATGCCTTATTGGTTTCTCCCTGACCTCTGTAAATCTCAGCGAGAAGACCGTTATACTGAATATCATCAGGATCATCCTTCAGCAGAACTCCGACTTTTTCAAGGGCTTCCCTGTATTTCTCATCCTTTATCAATGCATTAATAAACATTGTTGTTGTAGTCTCATTTACCCCGTATTTCTCATCAAATGAAGAAAATATGTCGCGGGCCCTTTCAAAATCACCACTTTCAGAATACAGATTGCCAAGCGTAAGTTTTATCTCATCCTTTGATGGATATAGTTTAACAGCCCTTTCATAAAAAATCAAAGCACTGTCTATATTCTTTTCCTGGTAGTAAATTCCGGCATTCATCATTAGGTACCAGAGGTTATCAGGACTTATCCCGACAGCTTTTGATGCATATTTCTTTGCATTAAGAACATCGCCGCTCCCTAAAAGAATTTGTGCAATCTGATAATAGGCCGCATCACTTTCCGGATTTATCTCAATACACCTCTCAAAGTATTTAATTGCATCGCCGGGGCTTCCAAGTACTTTCTGCTTAACGGCTTCGACAAAAATATATTCATAAGCAGCAGTATCATATGTTTTTATCAATTTTGCCGGCATACCGGCAGGGGTGTTCTTTCTGTTGCACGCAGCTGTTACGAATACTAGAAATAAAATTCCTATAAGTATCTTTCTCATTTTCATGATTTTCCTGTATGTCCAAATCCACCCGATCCTCTTTCTGTTTCCTCAAGTGCATCAACGCTTATCCATTCAGCTCTTTCATGCCGGGCGATAATCATCTGGCATATCCTGTCACCATCGTTAATAACGAAATTTTCAGATGATAAGTTTATAAGGATAATGCAAACTTCTCCCCTGTAGTCAGCATCGATAGTACCCGGGGAGTTAAGAACAGTAACGCCCGATTTTATTGCAAGTCCGCTTCGTGGACGTATTTGCGCCTCATATCCTTCAGGAAGTTCAATAAACAGGCCCGTTTTAACTAATGCCCTGGCCCCTGGTGCCAGTGTAAGCGGTTCGTCAATATCTGCTCTCAGGTCCATCCCGGCTGATAATGGAGTGCTGTATTCAGGCAATTTGTGCTTTGACCTGTTTACTATTCGTATATTCATATATCGTCTCTTTTAAAAAACACTGTTAAAATTTTATCCTTGTATTGGGCATATGCAGTAAAGGCAATTATCATTAAAGTATTCACAATCAATTCAGTAATGATGTCAGGATAATTAATATATCTTGCAAGAATCACCATTCCGACAGCTATACAAAAATACGGAATGAACTGCTTCATATTGTAGCTCACCTTATAATGTTTCTCAGCCATAATGAATGACATTACAATCATTATACCGTATGATGCCACGTGAGCCCATGCTGAAGCCATATAGCCGTAGACCGGGATAAGCAGCACGTTTATAAGAACGGTAACCACGGCACCGGCCAAAGTAATATATACCGCATAACGGGTCATATCATTCAGCTTATACCAAATACTATGGTTAATGTAGATACCATACAACAGGTAACCCATACTCACAAGCGGAACCACGATAATGGCCTCCCTGAAGTTTGATGCAATTATATACTTAAGACCTGAAATATAAAGGTTAAGCCCCAGAAAAACCAATAGCATTATAATAATGAAGTACTTCATAACAAAAGCGTATGTTGCCTTTGCGTCTGAGTGCTTTGCCCTTTCGAAGAAAAAAGGCTCAGCGGCAAAACGGAACATCTGGATAAACAGGGCCATGAGAACTGCTATTTTGTAGCCTGCCCCATAAATACCGACAAGGGCCTGTCCTTCCTCATCTCCGATAATCCTTCTAAGGAGGACCTTGTCGAGAACATCGTTGATTGTTCCACTCAGTCCTGCCAGCAAAAGAGGAAAGGAGTATGTAATCATCCTTATCCACAGAGCCCTGTCGAAGACAAGTCTAACCTTAATGATCTGGGGAATTAACATAAGCAGCGTAGCAATGCTGGATATCAGGTTGGCAACAAATACATATCCCACCCTGTATTCGGGATTATATACTCTTCTGAACCAGCCATCACTTCTCTGCCAGATACCGGGAGCAATCTGAAGCAGGAAAACGACAAGGACTATTGTAATAACGACATTCACTATTTTTATGGTACTGAAAAGCATCGGCCTGTTCTTTCTCCGGAGCATGGCAAAGGGTATGGCCGTGAAGGCATCGATAGCAACAATCCCGGCAAACATACGTATGTAGTCATGATTTTCCCTGTAATCCATTGCAGCCGAAACCGGTCCTATGAAAACATTTACCAGAACAAGAAAAAGCAGTGAAGAAAGCAGAAGGCTGATCAGTGCCGTGCTGTATACTTTGTCGGGATCCTCACTTTTCTGGGAGAACCTGAAAAAGCCGGTCTCCATCCCATAGGTAAGAAGAACCAGCAGAAGAACCATCCATGCATACAATTCAGTAATTATGCCATAATCTCCGGGGTTATCATTGAAAATCCGTGTATAGAAAGGGGTCATTACTGCATAGTGCAGAAACCGTGGAATTATGGTACCCAACCCGTAGATAAGGGTTTGCCCGGCAAGCTTTCTTACCTCTTTCATTCAGTGAATTTGTTGACAAATATAGTTTTAATGGCTTAAAATGGCATTGCCAGGGGTCGTTTCATTAAAATTTGAAAAGCTTATATTAGTGTATCTTTCAAAGTTAAATATCTTTGCAATCAGATTTGCAGAACATTATTAACCAAAATCCGGTTTTCATGAACATTGCTTTCAGAAAATTACTACTAATACTCTTTGTTGTATTGACCACCGCCTGTGATGCTCCCGGCGGCGACCACGACACCTATGTACTTATTAGCACATCTATGGGAGATATCAGGGTAAAACTCTACAATGGCACTCCGGTTCATCGCGATAACTTTATCAACCTTGTAAATCAGGGTATTTATGACGGCATTTCCTTTCACAGGGTCATAAACGAGTTTATGATACAGGCGGGTGATCCTTCAACCCGCAGTGGATTGTCGAAAAAGCAGCTTGACACTCTTCAGAATTACACCCTTCCGGCCGAGATCAGGCCTGAATATTTCCATAAAAAGGGAGCACTGGCAGCAGCAAGGCAGGGCAATGAAGTTAATCCTGAAATGCGTTCTTCAGGAACTCAGTTTTACATAGTCCAGGGTACCCTTGCCACAGAAAGTCAGCTTGTTGCGGCCCAGGAACGAATTAACAATAATTTAAGGCAGGCTATGTTCATAAGGCAAATCCGCTCAATTGCCGACAGTGCACGTGTTTCAGGCACTCCCATGTCAGAGAGTGAGATACAGGAACAAGCTTCACTTAAAATGTTTGAATATCTTTCATCGGATCAGGGTTACAGGATTACAGACGCACAGAAGGAAGTTTATAAAACAACGGGAGGGGTACCAAGGCTTGACGGGACCTATACTGTTTTCGGTGAAGTGGTTGAAGGGTTGGAAGTTGTCGATAAGATTGCCGCTGTTGGAACAGATCAGTCAGATAAACCCCTGACTGATGTCAGGATCCTCAGTATGAAAATTTCAGAATAATCCAATCAATATAAAGATGTTAGAGCAAATATCCATCCTGTTTTCAGAGGTTGAATCATCAAATCCTTCCACTTCAGAAGAACTTGAAAATTTCAGATTAAAGTATCTCAGTAAAAAAGGTCTTATTTCAGTACTGTTTGAAGACTTCAGAAATGTTCCGGTTGAAAGCAAGAAGGAGGTGGGCCAAAGACTTAATCAGTTAAAGCAGGCAGCTCAGGAAAAATACAACAGTCTGAAAGAAACCGTAGAAGGCCGGGAAAAACATGGTCGCACAGATGATCTTACCAGGCCTGCATTTCCCTTTAGCATCGGATCAAGACATCCTATTTCGATAGTCAGAAACGAAATCACAGATATTTTCTCCAGGATAGGCTTTACGGTATCTGAGGGTCCCGAGATCGAAGATGACGATCATGTATTTACCCGGCTTAATTTTGCACCGGAGCATCCTGCCAGAGATATGCAGGATACCTTCTATATCTCAAGGATGTCTTCAGAAGACTCTGATCCCGGTGATATCCTGTTAAGGACCCATACATCGTCTGTTCAGATACGGGTGATGCAGAACCAGAAGCCCCCTATTCGCACCATCTCGCCAGGCAGGGTATTCAGAAATGAGGCTATATCTGCCAGGGCTCACTGTATCTTTCATCAGATTGAAGGTCTGTATATTGATGAGAATGTATCTTTCGCCGACCTTAAACAGACGCTTTTATATTTTGCCAGGGAACTATTTGGCAAGGATACTGAGATAAGGCTGAGACCATCATATTTTCCTTTTACCGAACCATCGGGTGAGATGGACGTTAGTTGTAAACTATGCGGAGGTAAGGGATGTAATGTATGCAAATATACAGGCTGGCTCGAGGTCCTTGGCTGTGGTATGGTTCATCCCAATGTTCTGGAGGCATGTAACATCGATAGTAATAAATATACAGGTTTTGCATTTGGCATGGGTATTGAAAGGATAGCCATGCTTAAATATCAGGTTAACGACCTCAGGTTATATTTTGAGAATGACATAAGATTTCTTAACCAGTTCCGGAGTGCGTTCTGAGACAGTAAAACTGAACTTTTGAACAGGTGATTTGTTAATATGGTTTTTGTTATCCAATAAAATCATTTACAGGCAATGAAACAGCACGAAACCAGTATTCCACTTTGCCAGCATTGTGCACTTGAAAGTGCTTCTCTTTTCAGGTACCTGACTTCTGACGAAGTTGAAAAGGTCAATTTTGAAAAAGACTTCAGGGAGTACAGGCGAGGTGATATTCTTTATCACGAAGGAAACAGGATTAGTGGTTTTTACTGTATAGGCAGCGGCATTATCAAGGTCTACAAAACCGGTTTTGACGGTAAGGAACAGATAATACGTTTTGCCAAGGCCGGCGATATCATTGCCTACCGAAGTGTTCTGAGCAATGAGGTTGCCTGCACCTCGGCAAAGGTGATAGAAGACTGCAGAGTATGTTTTCTGCCTTCCGAGATCCTTACATCACTGGTAAAAACAAATTCTTCCTTTGCTCTTGAGCTTCTTAAACTTGCCTGTCATGAACTGGGTGAAGCCAATTCATTTATCACAGATATAGCCCAGAAAACAGTAAGGGAAAGGCTGGCCGAAATACTTCTTCTACTGGTTAATGACTTTGGCCTTGACGAGCAGAATTACCTTAAGATCAGTCTGACGCGTGAGGAGCTTGCCAATATTGTTGGCACAGCCACTGAATCAGTTATAAGGCTGCTATCTGAATTCAAGTCCGACAGGCTCATTGAGTTAAACGGACGCAAGATAGGGATAATGAACAGGAAAGGCCTCGAAAAGATAAGTAACGTCTTCACCTGATTTCAGAAAAGTACAGGATCAGAATTACCCAAAGGCTCTTTTCCAAGGTGTCTGTAGGCATGTGCCGTTGCTTCCCTTCCCCTGGGTGTACGCTTGAGGTATCCCTCCTTAATAAGAAACGGTTCATACACTTCTTCAATGGTTCCGCTTTCCTCGCCAACGGCTGTTGCAATTGTATTAAGACCTACAGGACCGCCTGAAAATTTATCTATGATAACTGAAAGGATCCTGTTATCCATTTCATCAAGGCCGTGCTGATCTATATTAAGGGCCTTAAGGCCGTACCTCGTTATATCCATGTCTATACTGCCTGTTCCCTTGACCTGGGCAAAATCCCTTACCCTCCTGAGAAGTGAATTAGCTATCCTGGGGGTTCCACGACTCCTGCGTGCTATCTCAACAGCTGCTTCATCATCAACAGAAATGTTAAGGATGCCTGCTGATCTTTTTACAATACCAGTCAGAATTTTATGATCGTAATATTCGAGATGAAATTTTATACCGAACCTGGCGCGTAATGGACTGGTAAGCAGTCCCGACCGGGTTGTGGCTCCCACAAGTGTGAAATTATTAAGCGTCAGCTGAACCGATCTGGCACTTGGTCCCTTATCAATCATTATATCGATCTGAAAATCCTCCATTGCTGAATAAAGATATTCTTCAACAACAGGACTAAGTCTGTGGATTTCATCTATAAAAAGGACATCACCTTCCTGAAGGTTTGTAAGCAAACCGGCAAGATCACCTGGTTTGTCGAGAACGGGTCCGGATGTAACGCGAAGGTTAACTCCCAGTTCATTGGATATAATGGAAGCCAGGGTGGTTTTTCCGAGTCCGGGAGGACCGTGAAGGAGGACATGATCAAGAGCTTCTCCTCTTTGTTTTGCAGCAGTGACAAAAACAATAAGGTTTTCAATAACCTGTTTCTGTCCTTTAAAGTCATCAAAGCTTAAAGGCCGGAGCTGTTTTTCAAATTCCTTATCTGAGAGAGTAATATTTTCCTTCCTTATACTGAAATTTTCTTCCATGAAAGCAAAGTAACTATTTTATAAGCTTAACATCACTTTCAGGAAGATTTATTTTCATTCCATTAATGCTTACTTCAACATCATCCCTGTAGGATACTGTGAGAATGGTATTGCCCTCTTCGTCGTACTTTTTCCACGTTTTCTGTCTGTATCCGGATCTGTAAAACTGCTCCTCCCGAAGTCTTCCGCTCTCGTAATAATATAGATGCTGGCCTTCCGGATTTCCCTGGATATAAGACCCTCTGAATTTTATTTTCCCGTTCAGATAATAAGATTTCCATAATCCATCTTTCAGGCCTACTATATAATTTCCTTCCTCGTTATGATCTCCCGATCTGAAAGTCCAGTAGTCATTTTTCTCCCCATCAGCATACTGACCGGTGGTTATTACTTCACCCGTGAGTGAATATTCGGTAAGTGTACCATCGCGCCGGCCCTGGAAATATTCTTCTTCACGAAGCAGTTCTCCGCCGGGATAATACCAGCTCCATAATCCATCGGGACGACCATTATTGAATGATCCGGTCTGCTCAAGATTTCCTGAAATGCTGTAAAACCTCCACTGTCCCGTCCTTCGGTTATCTGAATACTGTCCTTCGGCTTTAATTTTTCCGTCGGGGTAATAGTCTTTCCATCTTCCGTTGCTGTTACCGGCTTCATCAATAATACCCTCTGAAAGAACCTGGCCGTTATCATTATAAATTAAGGCATTGATAACCTTTCCATTGCCATCATATTCCCTGTGAGTACCAACAGGTACGTCAACTTTGTAAGGACCGCTGTAAACAAGCTTACCTGAATCATCATACCTGTTTTTAATTTCTATATCGGGTTCATCTTCAACCCTCGATTTGACAACAGATCCGTTATCGTAGAGCATAGTAACAACAAGCCTGCCCTTACTGTCATATTCCTTGTAGTATCCATGGAGCCTGTCGTCCTTATATGTTGTTTCTGAACGTACCGATCCGTCGGGGTAGAAATCCTTCCACGAGCCCTGTTTAAGTCCCTTTGAATCAAATCTGTTAATTCTTTCCCTTGATACCAGAAAATCATTATTGTATTCAAAAAGAGTGATTACATTTCCCTCTTTGTCGTACTCCCTTGACAGACCTTCCTTTTTACCCCTGTTATATGTTATGATCTGCTGTATCTTTCCGTCAGGAAAATATATCCAGGCAGTTCCCTCTTTAATATCACCCGCATACAGTTCTCTCGACCACAGATATACACCTCCGGCTGATGGATCTTTTTTATATTTCTGATAATAGCCGTTTTTCTTTCCGTACAGATAACTAATCTTTTCTGTTGTATCTCCCACCTGATCATAAAAAACCCATATACTGTCGAGAAGAAAATTAGTCCTTTTACCTTCCGACTTTAATATTCCCGTTACATAATAACTCTTCCAGAATCCTTCAGGCTGACCATTTTTCATAGTACCCTCACTGGATATTGTACCATTGGGATATCTGAAAATGGTATAACCATCTTTAAGGTCCTGAGAATTCTGGGCCATCACTACAGTAACAAAAGCATTCAGTAACAGAATGGTAA
>JAVEZD010000064.1:0-11772 GCA_034003165.1 Bacteroidales bacterium
ATATATCATATATATTACCTCCTTTTCATCTTTTATACCTATTTTTCATATATTTGTAAATACCTATATTTAAGATAAGACAATGGAAAATACCCGATTTTCACAAGAAATACTCGTTTTTCAGGGACGAACAACTCCAGAAACCGGCTTTTTAACTGGTTATGGTGCCGTGATCCAGTATTACAAATTGGAAATACCGATCCCTGTTACCCTGGCTTTGATAAGCAAGAAAAACAAGAACTATAATAAGCCAGGTTGGATAGTGTTTGGGCCGAAATATCAACCTGCCGATACATTAGCCGGACACTTAGTCTTTGCATTGAAATACGAAGGAGTTAACCTGTTGTTTTTTAAGAAACTATTTGAAAGGATAGATCAATCAGAGGTAGTAACCATCATAATGTCCGAGTATTCAGGACAGTATATGAGAAAAATTTGGTTTTTATATGAATGGTTGATGCAAAAAAAGTTACCGATTGCAGATCTTACATTTAAGAATTTCATTCCATTACTGGATGATAAGTTGCAATATGCAAATACTTTAAGCATTAATTCATCAAGACATAGAATACGTAATAATCTGCCTGGAACAGTTAATTTTTGCCCACTAATAAGACGAACTGAAAAATTGGAGGACTATATTTCCAGAGACCTGGCGAAAAAAACTGTCGAAGTAATTCATGGCATTCATAAAGATATTCTATTACGTACCTCTGCTTTTCTTTTGTTGAAAGACTCAAAAGCTTCATTCACAATAGAGGGAGAAAAACCTACCCAGAATAGAGCGTTGAGATGGGGGAAGGCAATTGGTCAGGCTGGTAGTAAACCGTTGTCAAAGGAAGAATTGATTCGTCTTCAACAAATTGTTATAGAGAATAGTCGATTTGTAGATATGGGGCTTAGAAAGAAGGGGGGATTCGTTGGTGAACATGATCGAACTACCGGAGAACCAATTCCTGAACATATTTCTGCAAGATGGCAGGATCTGAATAAATTAATCGACGGATTAATTGAAACTGCCAAATTGTTGGAAAATAATAGCTTTCATCCTGTATTAAGTGCAACTAAAATTGCTTTTGGATTTGTTTTTATCCACCCCTTTGAGGATGGGAACGGGAGAATCCATAGATACCTAATCCACCATCTTCTCTCAGTTATGAAATTCACTCCTCAAGGAATAATATTCCCAGTGTCGTCAGCAATTTTAGACCGGATTGATGATTATCGAAAAGTCCTTGAAACTTATTCTCAACCAATACTTGATTTCATAAAGTGGAAGAGAACAGAAGATAATAATGTTGAAGTTCTAAATGAAACAATTGATTATTACAGGTATTTTGATGCTACAGTTCAGTCCGAGTTTCTTTTTGAATGTATTGAATCAACAATTGATAGTATCATTCCACAGGAAGTTGCCTACCTTCAAAAGTACGATGCTATGAAAACCTGGTTGGATGACAATTTTGAGATGCCGGATGGAATGGTCGCATTGCTGATTAGATTTCTGGAACAGAATAAAGGATTGTTATCGAAAAGAGCTATAGAAAAAGAATTTGTGGCTTTGTCGGACTCAGAAATAAAGAGAATTGAAAGTAAATATCAATCAATATTTTAATAGATACTGAATAACTTATGACATTTACTTAAAAGTGTTGAATAGGTTGTTTGCTATTCCTGAAAATGTCAGCAGTTGGTATCTTGTAAGGCTTCGCCAGTTATATTTAATTCATATCAACCAGAATCTTCTTTAATTTTTTTTTATCCAGACAGGCGCAGAACGCAAGTTCATCTTAATCGTGATCCTTCACTTGAATGGACTACTATTTTTTTTGCTGGGATACATCATGTGATATCAAATAAGTACTCACAGAATTATCTGGATGAATTTTGCTACAAGGTAACAGGAGAAACTTAGGAGATCAATTATTTGACAGACTGCTAATTGCCTGCGCTACTACGAATAATCAAAATATTGTTATTCATTTCTGATAGTCATATATTTCTTGTTCATGTAATGCGAATCAACAACCTGGAAACCGCAGCAGTAATACCAATTATATGAACGGCCCCCCCTGTTTGAACACACTTTTGACCCCGGGAATAAAAATTATAACATATTTGGAGGTTATGCCATATAATATTGCCTATCAAGTTTTTAACCAGGACAGATAAGTGCATTGTATTGACATTATGACATTTATATTATTGACAACTAATTAGCTTTCAACAGTTAACCCGCTTAAACAATTATTCCTTTCTTTTGTTTAATATAGGATGAAGAAAGGTATTTCCATATTATTGTCTCTTATCCTGGTGACCAGCACCATGTACCTGACACTGGGAACGCACTTTTGCCGTGGTGAAGCCGTAGAGTCTAAGATAATACTGGGCGAAACGCATTTGGGTTGCGGGATGATGGAAATGGAAGAACCATACGAAGATTCTGAAAATCCGGATGAAAACGGAGTGAGCGTTGACAAAGTCCCATGCTGTCAAAACGAATATCAAATAGTACATGTGACTAATGAATTCGTAAAAGATTCAGCTCAGATATCTTTTAATATTGAATTTGCAGTAGCTATTACTTATTCAGCACTGAATCAGGATTTGTTTCCAAAGCCAGCTCATCAGTTTTATCCTGAATATTTTCCCCCGCCGCTTGAAAAGGACTTTAGGGTGCTCTTTCAGACTTTCCGGATTTGATTTCATAATGGATTAATTAGTTGCCATGCTAAATGATTAGTATGGAAGTTGTGTGTTGATAAGGCACCAAAACTATTATTCATTTTAAATCAATGAATTATGCTAAATAAAACAATAAAATACTTCCTGGAGAACAAGTTGGTTACAGTACTTGTTCTGACCGGGTTTGTCGCATGGGGCGTTGTCACTGCACCATTTGGCTGGCAATCAGGTGGTCTGCCATCAGACCCTGTTCCGGTGGACGCCATTCCGGATATTGGTGAAAACCAACAGATAGTTTTCACCCCATGGGATGGGCAATCGCCACAAGATATTGAAGACCAGATATCTTATCCATTAACAACTTACCTGTTAGGAATTCCCGGGGTGAAAACCATCCGGAGTACATCTGTTTTTGGTTTTTCTAGTATCTACATCATTTTTGATGAAGACATCGAATTTTACTGGTCACGCTCCCGGATCCTGGAAAAGTTAAGTTCGCTTCCTCCAGGTCTTCTGCCCGATGGGATTCAACCCACACTAGGCCCCGACGCCACTGCTTTAGGACAGGTATACTGGTACACGCTGGAAGGACGGGATAGAAACGGGAACCCAACCGGGGGATGGGATTTACATGAAATACGGACTGTTCAGGATTTTTATGTGAAATACGGACTGAATGCAACCGAAGGGGTATCGGAGGTAGCATCCATAGGCGGATATGTGCAGGAGTATCAGATAGATGTAAACCCGGATGCCTTGAAGGCCTACAATATTCCTCTACATAAGGTAATGGAGGCAGTCCGGAAATCAAACCGCGATGTCGGGGCTAAGACCATCGAGATAAATCAGGCTGAATACCTTGTACGTGGTTTAGGTTATGTTAAGAAGACAGAAGATATTGAAAAGGCCGTGGTTGCTGTTCAGGATAACGTTCCTGTCAGGATTAAGGATATTGGTGTGGTAACTCTCGGCCCTGCAACCCGCAGGGGAGCACTCGACAAGGACGGGGCAGAAGTAGTTGGCGGTGTGATAGTGGCACGGTATGGTGCTAATCCCTTGCAGGTCATCAACAATGTGAAAGAAAAAATTGAAGAGATCTCCCCCGGACTACCGATTAAAACTTTGGTAAATGGCGTAGAAAGCAAATTAACTATTGTTCCGTTTTATGACCGCTCGGAATTGATTTATGAGACACTTGGCACATTGGAAGAAGCCCTCTCTCTCCAGATTCTTATTACCATACTGGTCATCATCGTAATGATATATAACCTGAGGGCATCCTTTTTAATATCAAGTTTATTGCCTGTTGCCGTTCTCATGGTTTTTATCGCCATGCGGTATTTCGGAGTTGATGCGAACATAGTAGCTCTTTCCGGTATTGCCATCGCTATTGGCACAATGGTCGATCTGGGAATTATTCTCTCGGAGAATATTGTCAAACACATAGATGAAGCTCCGCCAGAGCAGAAATTGATTACCACCATCTACAATGGATCGGCAGAGGTTAGTTCAGCCATTCTTACTGCAGTATCTACAACAATCGTGAGTTTTATCCCTGTCTTTACAATGCAGGCTGCCGAGGGAAAACTATTCGGTCCGCTGGCATTTACCAAAACCTTTGCTTTGGTTGCGGCACTTATTGTTTCACTTTTCATTTTACCCACCCTGGCTCACCTGTTTTTTGGTTTTAAAATCAAAAATCCACGCCATAACAAGTGGGTAAATATGCTGCTTATTGTAGCCGGCTTTTTTGGTCTGATAAGCAATGTTGCCTGGGCTGGCGTTTTGTTGATTTTATTCGGGAGTATTCCTTTTGTTAAACCATTAGTTAAAGATAAAAAGCTGTTTAATAAACCTATTCTTAAAAGAATACTGGAAGACATTGAATTGGTTTTAGTGGTTGTTGGAGTTATATGGCTTTTGGCAAAATACTGGTTACCCCTCGGAGCAGGTAAGAGTGTTTTTCTCAACTTTATTTTTGTTGCACTTTTAGTTGGTGTTATTCTGGGAGCATTTACGCTTTTACAATACTCATATAAGAGAATTCTGACATGGATATTGAATAATAAAATCAAGTTTTTAATAATCCCCTCCCTTCTGATACTTCTTGCAGCGAATATCTGGATGGGGTTTTCAGGCGTTTTTGGTTTTGTAGCCAATGGCACAGAAAAGACAGGCTGGAACATCAGAACAACATCAGTCTGGTCATGGCTGATCCATACATTTCCCGGTGTCGGAAAAGAATTCATGCCCTCGCTTGACGAAGGCAGCTTTTTGCTTATGCCCACTTCAATGCCACATTCAGGTGTTGAATACAACCGGAAAGTTGTTGGTCTGCTGGATATGTTGTTAACTAACATTCCCGAAGTGGAACTTAGCGTGGGTAAGTCAGGCAGGGTAGAATCGGCGCTTGACCCTGCTCCTGTTTCGATGTATGAAAATGTTATCAATTATAAACCCGAATATGCACTCAATGACAAAGGTCATCGTAAGCGTTTTAAAACAGATAAAGCTGACCGTTTTGTTTTGAGGACCGGAGAAGTCCTGAGTAATGAGGAGATACTCAATAATGGCATTCCGATAGATGAACTGATTCCGGATAATAAAGGCAACTATTTCAGAAACTGGCGCGAACAGATTAAATCATCCGACGATATCTGGGAAGAAATAGTTGCGGTTACCAGAATACCGGGTGTTACTTCTGCACCGAAACTGCAACCCATTGAAACCCGTTTGGTAATGTTACAAACAGGAATGAGAGCTCCCATGGGCATCAAGGTTTACGGTCCCGACCTCAAAACCATTGAAGGCTTTGGACTAAAGCTGGAAGGCATATTGAAAGAAGTGCCTTCAGTAAAAGCCGAAGCAGCTTTTGCCGATCGGATTGTAGGGAAACCATATATACACCTGAATATCAACCGCGATGAGATTTCGCGTTATGGATTGAATGTGGAAGATGTGCAACAAACCATCGAAACAGCAATCGGGGGCATGAAAATATCTTCAACGGTTGAAGGACGTGAGCGCTTTCCCATCAGGGTCCGGTATCCCCGGGAGTTACGCGACGACCCCGAATCGCTTGGTAATATTCTGATTCCGACACCCATGGGAGCACAAATCCCTTTAAAACAGGTGGTAGATATTGAATATGTCAGGGGTCCGCAAGCCATAAAAAGTGAGAATACTTTTTTGGTTGGCTATGTGCTGTTCGATAAAAAGGAAGGTTTTGCTGAAGTGGATGTTGTAAACGATGCACAGGAAATAATTCAGCAAAAAATAGATGCCGGTGAATTAATAGTCCCGGCAGGGGTAAATTACAAGTTTTCCGGAAGTTATGAAAATCAGGTTCGTGCTGAAAAACGCCTGGGCATTATTGTTCCGCTTGTGTTTTTAATCATCTTCCTGATACTCTATTTTCAATTCAGATCGGTAACAACCTCACTCATGATTTTTACCGGAGTGGCTATGGCATTCAGTGGCGGTTTTATCATGCTTTGGCTATACGGGCAAGGCTGGTTTGCCGATTTTAGCGTTTTTGGGACTAATATACGTGAGCTTTTTCAAATGGGCACAGTGAACCTGAGTGTTGCTGTTTGGGTAGGTTTCATTGCCCTGTTCGGATTGGCAACCGATGATGGGGTACTGATGGGTACCTATCTCGACCAAAGTTTTGAACGTAACCGGACAAAAACAATAAAGGAAATACGGGCGGCTGTTGTGGAAGCGGGAGAGCGAAGAATAAGACCTGCAGTAATGACTACCACAACTACCATAATTGCTTTGCTTCCGGTACTTACATCAACCGGTCGCGGATCGGATATAATGGTGCCGATGGCTATTCCTGCTTTTGGCGGTATGATTGTGGCTGCCATTACCTATTACATTGTTCCCACACTGTACTGTGCTCGTGAAGAGTATAAACTTAAAAAATCGAGATCATGATACGATATATAGCAATAATAACAGCGACACTGTTATATAGTAGTCTAAGCTTCGCCCAGGGGCTGGACGATTATTTCAAAATAGCTGCTGAAAATAATCCGGGTTTACAGGCTGTTTATAAAGAATACGAAGCAGCTTTACAGAAAGTGCCTCAGGTAAGTACCTTGCCAGACCCGACTTTTGCTTTCGGATATTTTATCTCTCCTGTGGAAACAAGAGTTGGGCCCCAGAAAGCAAGGTTCTCCTTAACACAAATGTTCCCCTGGTTTGGTACCTTAAAAGCACAGGGCAATGTTGCAACTTTAATGGCCGAAGCAAAGTTTCATAGTTTTATTGATGCAAGAAACAGACTTTTTTTGCAGGTGGCATCTGCTTATTATCCATTGTATGAATTAAAAAGCCTGATTCGCATTGAAGAGGAAAACATAAGCATATTGGAATCCTATAAAACAATTGCTAATCAACAGTTTATAAATGGAACAGGCACAATGGCGGATGTACTTCGTGTGGATATAATGCTACAGGAGGCACAAACCAGTCTTGACATTCTCAGAGATAAAAAAAAGCCATTTCTGACTACTTTCAACAGGCTATTAAACCGGACTGAAAATGAACCGGTGCAAATCAGCGATACTTTGAAATCAGAAAATCTTTCAGATGACTACAGAAGAGACTCACTGATTGATGCCAATCCAAAATTAAAAGCACTTGACTCAAAATTACAGGCAGGCCTGGCAGCAGAGAGTGTTGCTCAAAAGAAAGGGATGCCCGGATTAGGTATAGGTTTAGACTATGTAATGGTTGGTGAGCGACTTGATATGACCGATCCTGATAACGGCAAAGATGTTCTGATGCCAATGATAAGTGTTAGCATTCCAATCTTTCGGGAGAAATACAAGGCATCGGTTAAAGAAGCACGGTTACTACTTGAAAGTTACACACTTCAAAAACAAGAAGTTACAAACACCCTCTTTTCTGAATACGAAATGGCCTGGTTTCAGGTGCAACAACAGTCGCAGCTTATATCACTCTACGAACAACAAATCAAAACCTCGCAACAATCTTTAAATCTTCTTTTTACATCGTATGGTAATTCAGGAAAAGAATTTGAAGAAGTACTGCGTATGCAGCAACAATTATTGAAATATAAGAAGTTAAGCGCAACCGCCCTGACTCAATATCATATTGCTGTAGAGAAAATCAATTACTTAACATCAAAATCGCAATAAAATGAAAGCAACAGATAAAAAAACAATAATAACTGCTGCCGCAACTCTTGTTCTTGGCTTGCTGGCAGGATGGCTGATATTTGGGGGAAACAAAAGTGACTCTCATGATGACCATGAAGATATTAAAACTGAAATAAACGGTGAGACTGTCTGGACCTGCTCCATGCATCCGCAGATACGGCAAAACGAGCCGGGCAACTGCCCCATTTGCGGTATGGATTTAATTCCGTTAGCGGATGAACCTTATGCCGGTATTGACCCCAATGCGATAAGTATGTCGCCTGCAGCCATGCAACTGGCCAACGTGAGTACGGCATTTGTGGGAAAAATGAATCCGGTTAAACAAGTCCGCCTTAATGGGAAAGTACAGGCCGATGAGCGTTTGATTTATTCACAGTCATCCCATATCCCGGGAAGAATTGAAAAATTGCTGGTGAATTTTACCGGTGAATATTTGAATAAAGGACAGATCATTGCTTACATCTATTCACCAGAGTTGGTAACAGCACAGGAAGAGCTGTTCGAGGCACAGAAAATAGCCGGGACCCAACCCCGGTTATTTGCAGCGGCCAAAGAAAAATTGAGAAACTGGAAACTCTCAGATGAACAAATTGAAGAAATACTGAACTCGGGAATTAAGAAGGATGAATTTCCTGTTTTAGCCGATGTTTCAGGTTATGCAATCTCAAAAAAAATAAATACGGGTGACTATGTCCGAAAAGGAGAAACGATATACGAAATCGCTGACCTTTCTAAAGTATGGGTGTTATTTGATGTGTACGAATCCGATATAAGCTGGATTAAAAAAGGTAATAAAGTGAAATTTACGATTGCCTCTTTGCCCGGTGAATCATTTATGAGCAGTATTACATTTCTCGACCCCGTAATTGACCCAAAAACCAGGGTGGCAAAAGCAAGAGTGGAATATAACAACTCAGACGGAAAGCTGAAACCGGAAATGTTTGTTTCAGGATTGGTTGAGGCTAAATTAACTGGCAAATCAAATTCGATTGTCATACCAAAAACAGCTGTCATGTGGACGGGTAAACGTTCGGTAGTGTATGTGAAAACCAATTCAGGCCAGGGCGTAAATTTTATTATGCGCGAAATTACGCAGGGGGCTGCATTAGGAGATAGTTATGTGGTTGAAGAAGGTTTAACGGAAGGAGAAGAAATTGCTGTAAACGGCACCTTCAGCATAGATGCCGCTGCCCAGTTAGCCGGGAAACCCAGTATGATGAGCACCGGAGGGGGACAGGTAATGACAGCTCATAATCATGGAGCGACACTCACCGGAAGTAATGTTTCACTCACTTTGCTCAGGGAACAAACCCGGTCAACTGCTTCAAACCCTTTGTCCATTGACAAACAAGCCAAAGAAGCTTTGCAGCCTTTATATTTCAGTTACATAAAATGGAAAGATGCTTTGACTAAAGACGATTTTGAAGAAGCTCAAAAAAATGCAACAGACATGAAGTCACAATTGGAAAAAATCAATATGAGCCTGTTTAAAAGTGATGCCCACGATGCATGGATGAACTTTCAGGGCAGTTTAAGTAAGAATCTGGAACATGTACATCATTTTTCCGACATTGAGCAACTACGAAAGGCCTTTCAATCGGTTTCTGTAACAATGATAGAAATGACAAACATATTCACACCACTTGCCAATACCATTTACGTACAACATTGTCCCATGGCCGATAACAACAAAGGAGCCGACTGGCTGAGCCTGGAAAAGGAAATAAGAAACCCATATTTTGGAAGTTCGATGCTTACCTGCGGAGAAATTACCAAAGAAATTAAATAATTTTTTTCTTAGCACATGTCAAATATATTTCAAACATCTGGATGTTAACACGATACTACCTGACGCCGGCTTAAACTGACCACCCTTCGCCGGAGTTAATCACATTACCTGTAGATAAATAAGATAACGCCGGCTTTACCGGCGTTATCTTATTACAACCAGAGTCACATGCACGTGATTCCAGTTCCCATTTATTTTTCTTCCTGCTCCGGAATATCCCTGTCAAACCATTTTTTTTGCTCATCGGTAAGAAGGTCCATAATAAGGGAACGGTGCGACTCGCGCATCTGCATCATCTTATCCTGCATCTCCGACCTGAATTTCTCCATATCATCCTGCTGCTGCTTCCTTAACTCTTCAATCTGTTCCTTCTGTTTGTCTGTGAGATCAGGGATATTATTCATCGACCTTATTCCATAACGGCCGTATCTCATACCGGGGACCATATCCATACTCCTGTTTCTCATACCTGGCACCGGTCTCTGCATTTCAGGACCCCTGCCATACATACCCTGTCGTGGCATACGGAAACCAGGACCCTGGCTCCAGTTTCTCATGCCCGGCTGCACTCCGCGGTAAAACGGCATCTGTTCCATCCCGGGCCTTTTCACTTCCATCGAATCAGTTCTCATCCCCCGCATCCCTCTCATTCCTCTCTGGGCACTCAGGGATACTGTGCCGGCTGTCATAACTGCCAGCAACACTACCGTAATTCTTATTGCCTTATTCATCTCTTCGTGGGTTTAATTTTTTTTTTAATGCATTTATAAGCAATAAATCTTATAATCTAACTATATAGACAATTGTAAAGGTCAATTGATTCCATAGGGAAGAAATTTGAAAATTTGAAAATTTGAGAATTTGAAAATGGAAAGAACAATTTGAAAATGAAGGTTTTGACGTATCTCTGTGCCGGGGAACCTCAGATATCTTCTAAGCCGGGAAAAATCTACGCTTGAAGAACAGGGATACGTTCACCAGACCTATCATCACAGGGACTTCAACCAGTGGACCAATAACCGCGGCAAATGCTTCACCTGAGTTTATTCCGAAGACTGCTATTGCTACGGCGATAGCAAGCTCAAAGTTATTGCTCGCAGCAGTGAAGGATAATGTAGCTGTCTGACCATATGTAGCCCCCGCTCCTCTGCTCATGAAAAATGAGAACAAAAACATAAGCACAAAATATATTATAAGTGGAACGGCTATCAGTAAAACATCCAATGGTAATTTTACTATGTATTCACCCTTAAGTGAAAACATTACTATTATTGTGAATAACAGGGCAATAAGAGTAATCGGACTTATTTTTGGTATGAACCTTGTGTTATACCAATCCTTACCCTTAATTCTTACGAGGAAATACCTTGTAAGAAATCCTGCTATAAAAGGTATTCCCAGATATATAAATACACTCCGGGCAATTTGTCCTATCGTAATACTTTCAACAACTGAACTTGTAGGGACCCCAAACCAACCAGGCAATATAGCAATGAACACCCATGCATAAACTGAAAACAGCAACACCTGGAAGATTGAATTGAAGGCCACAAGACCGGCGCAGTATTCAGTGTCTCCTTTTGCCAGATCGTTCCATACAATTACCATGGCTATGCAACGGGCCAGGCCTATCATTATAATTCCGTACATATAGGGCAGGTTTGCATTGTCTTCCCCCGGAAAAAGCTTGAAGAAAATGATTCCCAGGGCAAACATAAGCACCGGTCCGACAATCCAGTTCTGTACAAGCGACAGTCCCAGAATTTTAAAATTCCTGAATACACCACCCAGTTCATCATACTTAACTTTTGCCAGTGGCGGGTACATCATTAGAATCAGTCCTACGGCAATGGGGATATTGGTTGTGCTTTCGGGAGAAGATTTCAAGGATTCCCAGAAAGTTGCAATAGACGGGAAAAAGTAGCCTGAGAATACACCGATAAACATCGCAAGAAAAATCCAAATTGTCAGATACCTGTCGAGGAATTTTAACCTGGGTTTCATAATCAATTTGAAAATTTGAAAATTTGAGAATTTGAAAATTAATAATTCATATTTAGCTAAATAATGTTGTATTACAGGACCTTAGGTGTATTTTATTTATAA
>JAVEZD010000065.1:0-11652 GCA_034003165.1 Bacteroidales bacterium
AAAGAGGGATAAGCTTCAGGGAAGACAGATCAAATGCCCAGACAAAATATATACGTAACAAAATTCGTCATAAGATCATCCCCCTGTTGAAGGAAATCAATCCTTCAGCCGAAACCTCCCTGAATGAAACCGCTCAAAGGATCGCTGAGCTTGATGAGTTCACAGGGAGAAAAATCAATGATATCAGAGATGGGATTTTTTCAGTTGAGAATGACTATATAAGCATCGACATCGGTGAACTTATGAAGGAAGCCATCAACAGGTCAGTACTCTTTGAGTTGTTCATACCCTGGGGAATTACAGGCAATAATCTTCCTGAACTTGAAAAAGTCATTAAGGGCCGGACGGGAGCCAGGCTTATGACTGCCGGACACCTAATTACCAAAAACCGTGGCCGGATACTCATATCTCCAGTAAGACAACAGGAAAACCTCTTTTATACCGCCGCTTCAGCTGATGATCTGATGGCCCTGCCATTCGTCGAATCGGCAGGCTTCGTCGACAGGAGCGAACTTGCCTCCATACCGGCCACAAATGATATTGCCTGCCTCGATGCCGGGGAAATCACTTTCCCACTCACGATAAGAAAAAAAGAAGATGGCGACTATTTCTATCCTCTTGGCATGGACGGAAAGAAAAAGCTTAGTGACTTTCTTATCGACGGCAGGTTCTCACTTCCCGACAAGGAAAAAATCCTTGTTATGAAGTCGGGCGACAGAATAGCATGGGTTATGGGATACAGAATTGACAACAGGTTCAGGATAACTGAAACCACCAGAAGAGTACTGATGATAAAGCTCAGATCCTCGGCCCGTTAATACCCCTGTCTATTAGAAGCAGATCGGCAAGAGCCACGGCTACAGCCGATTCAATAATCACAGGCATCCTCAGGGCTATGCAGGCATCGTGGCGCCCCTTAACCTCAAGCACACCCATCTCACCGTTCTTAAAATCAAATGTTTTCTGCGCCACACCTGTTGAAGAGGTCGGCTTTACGGCAACCCTGAGGAAGATATCATTCCCGTTGGTAATACCTCCGTTAATGCCTCCTGCATTGTTGGTTAATGTCTTACCGTCGGCACTTATAAACGGATCGTTATGATCTGAGCCTTTCATCGTGGCAGCTCTGAATCCTGAGCCGAACTCGATGCCCTTGATGGCAGGTATTGAAAATATCATATGACTTATTGCAGCCTCAGCAGAGTAAAAGAAGGGTTCGCCGGCTCCCTTCGGAGCTTGTGTGACTTTGCATTCAATAAGGCCTCCGATGGAATCTCTTTCCTCCAAAGCCTGCTTAACCGCCTTTTCTATATCTTCCATTCCCCCTGCTGAAACAAGCTTTGCAGAGACTTCTGCCGGCCCGATTATCTTTTTCGCCATAACCCCTGCTGCTACAAGGCCCCAGGTTATTCTTCCCGAGAAGTGACCACTTCCCCTGAGGTCGGCAAAACCCGAGTATTTAACCCCAGCTGCAAAATCGGCATGACCGGGTCTGGGAAATCTTCTGAATTCCTCATAGTCCGACGATTTTCTGTCTTCGTTTCTGGTGATTAGGGTCACTGGAGAACCGGTAGTAACACCGTTATGTATTCCGCTTAGTATCTCGGGCTGATCAGCCTCCCTGCGCGGTGTGGTTCCGGCACCTCCGCTCCTTCTCCTCGAAAGATCCTTAATGAAATCATCTGTATCAACCTTTATGCCTGCAGGACAACCATCAATGACAACTCCTATTGCAGGTCCGTGAGATTCCCCAAACAACGAAACCCTGAATACTCTTCCAAATGAATTCATAATATCCCAGCTTTTCTTTATCCTTTGTAACCCTTGTAAAATTCTACCAACTCCAATACAGGGACCTTTTCACTGGAAGCCCTGCCTATTCCGGAGGTGAACACAAAATATATATCGCTGCCGCTTTTCTTCTTGTCGCGCAATATATAATGCTCAACGAGATCCTGCGACATATCATATTCAGGTAACAGACGGGCTCTCTCAAGCAGGCTGATTATCCTCTTCATATCTTTTTCAGCCAGCATACCCCTGTGGTGCGAGTAAGCAGCTGCCAGTTCCATCCCTGAGGCAACGGCCATACCATGAAGGCATGAGGTATGCATCTCAATGGCATGTCCGTAGGTATGACCGAAGTTAAGGATCCTTCTGACACCTGATTCCTTTTCATCAGCCTGAACAACCGATGCCTTGAAGTTAACTGAAAGCGATACAAGGAAGGTGAGCAGTTCAGTATCCCTCCTCATTATACCGTCGAGCGAATTCTCAATAACCTCAAATAACTTCTCGTCCCCAATGATACCCGTCTTTATCAGTTCAGCCAGTCCCGACAGATACTCATCCTCAGGAAGGGTGGCCAGCATGCCGGTATCACATATTACAAATTCAGGCTGACTGAAGCAGCCAAGCATGTTTTTGGCATGACCGGCATTAACGCCGTTTTTTCCCCCGGTACTGGCATCGACCTGCGAGAGCAGCGTGGTTGAGATATATGCAAACCTTATTCCCCTCATGTATACCGATCCGAGAAAGCCTGCAATATCACATACCACCCCCCCGCCAATGGCAAGGATGAAACCATCCCTGTCAATTCCCGCATCCATGAGACGCCCTGCCAGATCCTCAATCGTTGAGAGCCTTTTGCTTTCTTCTCCCGGCGTTATTGTGAAAACAGGAAAATCGGGGAAGCGTTCTCCGTAAATCCTGTTTACGTTTTCGTCGGTGATTATAACAACCCCATTTTCAGGGAGCATGTTTTTCACCGACTCCAGCTTCTCTCCCACCAGTACCTCCGATACTGAACCCGGTATGTTAATAACAATCCTTTCCAAATGCTTTTTTCTTTGACCGGATAAAGTTATGAAATCAATTCTTATTTGCTGCATATCAATCATTGATTCTGGTTTTGATCTATTGGCATATTATCCCTTACTTTGAAAGATAAATTCGCTAACTTAACTTCTGTTATTATTATACTATATGACAACCAGGGAAAGATATGCAGCTGTCATTGGCTATTTTTCAATAAATATGCCTGACGCCGAAACCGAACTTGTTTACAATGATCCTTTTCAGCTGCTTGTCGCCGTCATTCTCTCTGCACAGTGTACCGACAAAAGGGTCAATCTGATTACTCCTGCCCTTCTGGAAAGATATCCCGATGCTCAGAGTATGGCTGTAGCCGGACCATCAGATATCTTTCCCTATATAAAATCATGCTCATACCCTAACAATAAGGCAAAACACCTTGCTGCCATGTCGAGGAAGCTGGTTGGCGAATTCGGGGGAATAGTCCCCTCTGACCCTCTTCTTCTTCAAAAGCTTCCTGGTGTGGGGCGCAAGACGGCAAATGTGATTGCCTCGGTGGTATTCAACAAGCCGGTTATGGCAGTCGACACTCATGTATTCAGGGTTTCAAAAAGGATAGGACTGGTCATTAATGCCAGAACACCCCTTGCGGCAGAACTCCAGCTGTCGTCGCACATCCCGGCCGACCTTATGCATAAGGCCCACCACTGGCTTATCCTGCACGGAAGGTATATCTGCACGGCCCGTAAACCATCATGCGAAAAATGCGGTATAAATTCCTTCTGCAGATATTTTGCAGAAACACAGAAAAAGAAGGCTTAAGGATATCTTCAAATCAAAAGCTTACAACGACATTGAGTTTATTTTTTATTTTTATGATTAATTTGAAGATTGCCAATGGACGATACAGACAGTAAACAGATGGAACTTCCGGAAGATAGAAACAGTGAAAAAGGGATTTTCAGTCCCGGTGATGATATCCCCACAGGAAAAAATAAAAGTCCCGAAGATATTCCGGACCAGGATCATTTCTTTGAGAAGTTTTCTGACATGCTGCCTGAGATGATCTACGAAGTAGATCTGAACGGGAAGGTTCTTTTTGCAAACAGGAAAAGCCGTGAGTTTTTCGGATATTCCCAGGATGATATTTTAAAAGGCACATATATTTCATCCCTCTTCCCGGTTTCCTGGCTAAGCATGATAGATAACCTACGGAACCTCAGAAAGCCTGAAGATATTTCAAGCAACGTTTACCTGGCCCTCACAAAGGACGGAAGAGAGATCCCAATTGAAACTCATTCCTTTGCAACATTTCATAACGGAAGGATAACAGGCTACAAAGGTCTGCTTAAGGATCTGTCGGCACAGAAAAAATATGAGGATGACCTCTTCAGGGAGAAAGCCTTTCTTGAACACGTTATCGATTCAACACCCGAAGCTATTGCCATCACCGACCGCGATGGACGGATAACAATAATAAACAATGAATTCACAAATCTCTTCGGTTATACAAAGGAAGAAGCCAGGTTTAAAAAACTTGAAGATCTGATAGTCCCGGAAGACCTTATTTCTGAGTCAAATGACATAGACCTGCTTACAAGCCAGCAACAGAAAGTGGTAAGGCAAACGGTCAGGAAAAACAGAAACGGCAACAGGGTCTTTGTCTACCTGATCTCATCCGATATTATCATAAACGGAGAGACTATAGCATTTATAGGAATTTACAGGGACATTTCCCTTGAGAGAAAGAAGCAGATAGTTCAGGAGATACTTTACAACATCTCATCAGCTGCTCTCAACCAATTCGACATCAAAGACATATACCCAACTATCGTAAATGAACTGGGGAAGATCTGGGATACAAGCAATTTCTTTATTGCTCTTTACGATAAAAGGTCTGACACCCTTTCCCTGCCCTTCTTTGCTGATGAAAAAGACAACTTCGAAAAAGTTCCGGCTAAAAAGACAATCACCGGGTGGGTCATAAACCTTA
This sequence comes from Bacteroidales bacterium, assembly GCA_034003165.1. Lineage (GTDB taxonomy): Bacteria > Bacteroidota > Bacteroidia > Bacteroidales > VadinHA17 > LD21. Next base: position 4,811 of record JAVEZD010000065.1, read on the forward strand.
ACAGGCCTGTGCTTCTTAAAGAAACCGACCTTAAGGCAATGGAGGATTCGGGAGATATTGACCTTATTGGCACGCCATGCAAGATATGGATGGGAGTACCACTTAAAGTCGACAACCAGACCATCGGAGTGATGTGCCTTCAGGATTATAATGATGAAAACAAATTCTCGCAGGATGATGTCAATGTGCTCGAATTCATTGCCGGACAGGTAGCCATTGCCATACAAAGGAGGACCATGCTCGATAATATGGTTCAGGCCCGCCAGAATGCTGAAGAAGCCGTGATCTCGAAGCAACAGTTTATGTCAACTATGAGCCACGAGATAAGGACCCCTCTTAATGAAGTAATCGGGATCACCAACCTTCTCCTTCAGGGTAATCCCAGGGAGGATCAGATGGATTTCATTAAGACCCTCAGATTCTCAGGAAACCATCTGCTTACCCTTGTCAATGATGTCCTCGACTACAACAAGATGGAATCGGGAAAGATAGAGTTCGAGCAGGTCCAGTTCAATCTTAACGATTTCCTTAATGATATCTCAAGGTCTTACTCATACAGATCGAAGGAGAAAAACCTTGATTTCCGAATCATCAGACCCGATACCCTCCCTTCAGAAGTCATTGGCGACCAGGTGAGGCTCAACCAGATCCTTTCAAACCTCCTGTCAAATGCCCTTAAGTTCACAAAAGATGGGAGCATATCGGTATACGTGAGCGAGCTCGAAAGATCTGATAACAATATAAGGCTGGAATTCTCAGTGAAGGATACGGGAATAGGCATACCAAAGGAAAAACACAAGCTTGTATTCGACAGCTTTACCCAGGCATCACCCGATACCACCAGGCATTTCGGAGGCACTGGACTGGGTTTGTCAATATGCAAGAAACTTGTTGAACTCCAGGGCGGAGTTATAACACTCGACAGTGAACCCGGCAAAGGATCTTCTTTTACCTTTTCTCTCTCCTTCACTATTGCGGCAGGCAATAAAAAACATGCAGGCGGTGAGGTTCCGGATTCCTTTACCGGACTCGAGAATAAAAAAATCCTTGTTGCCGAGGATAACAGGATAAATTTCTTTGTAGCAAACAAGTTCCTTACGGGATGGGGGATGAGCGTCACCCATGCCGAAAACGGGAAGATCGCCCTTGAGATACTTGAAAGAGAAGAGTTTGACCTTGTACTTATGGACCTCCACATGCCTGTGCTCGACGGCATCGAAGCAACACGGATAATCCGGAAATCGGGCAACCCCAGGATAAAAGACATTCCTGTTGTGGCACTAACTGCTGCTATAATGTCAGAAACACACGATAAAATAGAGGACCTGAATATAAACGACTATATACTAAAGCCTTTCAAGCCAAGAGATCTTTTTGATAAGATCTTGAAGCATGTGAGGCAGGCGTGAGGCGTGAAAAAGGCGTGAGATTCAGCAGAGGGCAGGGGGCAAGGAGCAAGGGGCGGAAAAAAGGGGTGTCGACGAGCGAAGCGAGTTGATCCCGAGCACTCGGGAAGCCTCTAATAGAGATAGTGCCAGGATGATATGAAAATATCCAGAGGCAAGGGGATAAGGTACAAAAAGATAGAATGTGTGTCGACGAAGCGTAGCAGAGGCCATCCCGGGAACGGGGGAAGGCGCAAGGCTGAAGAAAAGAAAAAGAGTAAAAAGAGGCCCTGTGCCTTTTACATCACCTGAGGCAGTTTGCAGAGATATATTCGGCAGCTTTTTTATTTCCGAGTTTCAACGCCATCCTGAAGTCGTTGCAGGCGTCATCCTTTTTACCGGTATTAATAAGTGAAATGCCCTTATTAAGCCAGGCGTTGCCGTTGCCGGGGCTGAGATCGAGGGCCATACTGTAGTCATCGGCTGCCAGAGCCCACGATTTTGCCATGAAGTAGGCATCGCCCCTGTCGGTAAAACACTGCGGATCATCGGGGTGCAGTTTTAGGTTGTCTGTATAGAGAGCAATGGCAGCCAGGTTGTCTCCTGCTGCACCTTCAATCTTTCCGGCCAGTCTTAAGGCTTCACTGTCACCAGGGTATAGTTCGAGGAAACGACGTATGTCGTTTCTTGCCCTGTCAGTTTCACCTGTTTTAAGGTAGCATCCGGCCCTGCTTACAAAAAGCCTTGCGTCGGCAACCCCGCTTTCAATAAGGGCAGACCAGGTAACTGAAGCTCCCGCTGCATTACCTGAAGCCTCCTGGGCCCCTGCCAGAAGCCGGAGGTACCTTTCATTCCCCGGATATGAAGCAACAAGAGCTGAAAGCTGCCTGAGGGCATCAGAATACTTCAAACCTGTCAGCGAAACAAGTGCCGCGGCATACTGACTACCTTCAGTGCCCGGATACTCACGTCCAAGCATCGAAGAAACAGATTCAGCTTCCTCTTTTTTCCCGGACGAACAGTAATATTCCACCTCTGCAATACTTTTCTCATAAGCACTGAATTTTGCTTCTTTCCAGAAGCTCCTCCATTCCGGACTGTTCTCTATCGAAGCAAAGGCAGGTTCAAGCATTATTTCCCTTTCGCTCTTTCTGAATGGCGAACGCAAACATGAAGACAGGTGATACATTGAAGTGGCAGCTTCCTTTTTAAGTGCATAGATCCGCGATAGACCAAAGTCCCCCGATCCCGGCTTAAGAGCGTTTGCACTGTTCAGATCGGTGATGGCCGACTGGTAATCACCCTTTGAAATAAAAACCTCAGATCTCTCAAGTAGTATCCTCAGATCTGTCCTGTCAGCTTCCGACAGTATCCTTGCTGCTTCATCAGTCTTACCCGCCGCACTGGCAGCTTTTGCCCTTAGAAGAACATCATAGGTTTCCTGTGCATCCACGTGTAGTGCTAAGGTAAGTAACAGGAATAATATAAGTACTTTCTTCATCCTTATATAGTCTTTATTTTATTGTTCTTATGAAACACACTTGTCTGAAAATTATTTCCGTACAAATTTGTTTCTTCTTCACAGGCAGGGTCCATTAAGGTTTATGGTTCCGGTTTGCTAATACTCAATCTCACTTATTTTTGCTCCCTTTTCGGTAATCACATGAACGAATCCGGAAAGGTGGAACATCTCCAGGCCTGAGATTCTTCTCTCGTAAACATCACACTGATAGAAATAAACTCCCGGTGACACAATCTTTCCCTTATAGGTGCCATCCCAGTTTATTTTCGGGTCGGTGGCACTAAAGATAAGCACCCCGCTTCTGTTGAACAGCTTAAAGTCTATCCTTTCAACAAGTCCTGACGTCTTTGCCACCAGCCAGTCGTTAATATCATCGCCATTGGGAGTAAAGACATTTGGTATCTCGTAGAAATTGCACGAGTCGACGCAGACCATCACTGATCTGTCTCCTTCATTTCCCACAGCATCATAGGCTGAAACCGCATAACATCCCGAAACCACATCACCTGGATAATGCTTCCATGTGAATGTGTTCCGGTCAGCTATCTCCTTAACAAAAGTCATGGTCTCATCAAATGTTGATTTGTAGTATATGCGGTAGCCTTCAACATCTTCGAGGCATTCAGCATCCGTGATGGTCCAGGTAAGCGTATTGTAAAGGCTGTCGCACTGACTCACAACCCTCAGGTTGGGAGCACATGGAGCTTCATTGTCAACCGGTGTTACGCAGGCTGTCTGGGAAAGATTCTCAAGTCCCTTCGGTAGCCCCTCCGACTGGTAAGCTCCGGTGGATCTTACATAATAACAATACTCTTCACCATTGACAAGTCCGGTATCAGCATAGTGAAGCAGGTTTGTCACTCCCACTGAATCATACGACATGGTAGATCCGTTAAGTCTGTAAAATACGTAAGATGTGTTTATCCAGGGGACGTTTCTGCTTATTGTGAAACGGGCCTTTTCATCGCCCGGGGTTACTGTTATAAAGAGCGAGGAAGCATAGCCAGGTTCTCCGACAAGGAACCTGTTGCCAGGGGCATTGTTATAAAGTTCAATCCGGTAGATATATCCCGTAGAAAGAGTATTTATCTGTGAATCAATAAATACAGTATCATTAAGATCAGCAGTCTGAATTGAATGTACCTGGATATAGTCGGTACCGGAAACACCTTCAGCCCTGTAGATTAAATATTCATACGGGCCATAGGCTGGTATAGTGTCAAGTCTGTCAGGCTTTTTCCAGGCCACATAAATACTTCCATCCGATGAAGATGTATTGGTGACACTCACGTTAGTGATTACAGGCACACCCGACACCAGTCCGGATGTTATCTCATTTGAAGGTTTGCTTTCGGTACCGTTAGGATACACGGCAACAATCCGGTATGTATATTCCTGGCCGAACTGCAAACCCTGACCATTGTCTGTGTCTGTCCATCCGACCGTTGAGCTTCCGTCGGCATAACCGACTTTAACAAATCCCGACGAAGGCGGGATTCCGGCTGTACATGAATCAGTCTCAAGATCCGATGCTCCCAGCCGCCTGTATATACTGAATCCGGCAATAGCATCTGTTCCGTAATCTACCCACCCGAGCCTCATAAACTTACCTTCGGGGATGGCCTGCTGCAGAACCGGTGAAGGGCCCAGCACCTTTATCTTCATATTGTCTATATCCGAAAGCTTAAGTTCACTATTGTCGTCATCCGATTTTATTATAAGGTCGTAGGGCTGATTTCTTACTGCTTCGTGGCAGGGAATCCAACTGAACCTTGCTGAAGAGAAGCCTGCTGCGGAGTCGATCCGTGAGAAAGTGGCCGGGCAGGGTTCTATACTGAAGATGCCCGAAGTAGCCCTCAGGGTTATGTTGTCATTATTCGGATCGGTAGCTGAGACAATAAAGTCGACACTCTCTCCAACCTCAACACAGCGGTCTGAAAGATCACTGTTAAGGGGAGGCTTGTTATTGGTTCTGAAGACTTCTATCTGCATATCGCGGACCACCACCCCTATCTTGATGCCGTTTCTCCACTCTTCTATTTCCATGGCAACGTTATAAATGCCTGTATCGGCGGGTGTATCCCAGATAAGATCACCTGAAAGAGCGTCAACGGTAAGCGAACGGGTGGCCGGCGGGAAGGTGTAGTTCTCGATGGGCTTTCCGTAGTCGCGTGTACAGATGGTTAGTTTATATGAAAGACTGTCCCCGTCAGGGTCATAGGCCCCGGGATTATGGATGAATACATAGCCAAGTGCCGCCTTGTCGTAAGGAGGATTAAGCAGCACCGGGGTACTGTTGAAACCCATCGCAGGATTCACCATAAGGGTAGTGGATATTGAGAAAACCACGTTAACCGAGTTGGGGATGTTCTTCACCCCGAAGTTCCTGTTAGGATCGGCCACTACTATTCTGTATACACCGGGACCCGGGAAGGTGTGTTTGATCTTGTAGACATTCCTTCTGTAAAAGTTGGGAAGGGTGAGGATACTTATCCTCGGGGCAACGGAGGTCGAGTTATCGCCCCAGTCCACTTCAAGTTCCGGCCTGTCGGCATAGCTGCCTGTGTAGGTAAAGGTTGTAATGGTTATCTCATAGGTCAGCTCAGAGAGCTGGACATAGGTTATCTCCCCTGCCCTGTTATGGGTGGCTCCGGCTGTGCTGAAGATAAAAAACAGGATAAGCGGAAGGAGTATTTTCTTTAAACTACAGGTAAGGTTCATCACGGCTTTTTTAGGTTAAATGTCACCTCAGGCTGCTCAGGGGTCAGTTTTACACCTTTTTCAAAGTCACCTATCCTGATTATTGTCATATTGGCCTGATCATCATACAATCGGGTCATTATTGAGTTCCTGACAGTTATATTCCTGGCTTTCATACCCGAGAAGTAAACAAGCCCGGCACTGACCTCAAGTTCTGAAGACCCGAGGCTGTCAATCTCTCCCGACAGCTGTCTGTTATTAATGACTATCTGAATATTGTCGGCCAGGTATTCCCTTATAAGTTCCCTTATCTCGGGCCTGTCGACCGGAAGATTGACAGGATCCATGCCGGCAAACCTTTCCGAGTCGAGCAGGAAGTCATCGGTATAGACCCTGACGAAAACCCTGAAAGACTCTGAGGCGGGCTGATAATCTACGCTGAGCAATGACACATGAACCGGGTGCATCATCATCCAGAGTGCCGGGATCAGTAGTTTAAGCATTCGGGACAGCTTTTAAGGCAATTTTCTACATCAAAAATCAGACCAAGATAGCTATTATTCCCTGACTGTTACACGGTCCTGAAGATATTCCACGGTTCCTATCTCGATGAAAGAAGCACCAGAGCCCCTTGAGAAGTTACCCGCAAGTACCACGATTAGATCATCATCCCTGAGGTCGTGAACCCGGGTAAGGTTTGTGAGAGCAATATTGATGAATTCGTCGACCGACTTCCTTCTTTCCTGGTAACTCGCATAAACACCGTATGAAAGTGCCAGTTCCCTCATCGTCCGAGTAGAATAGCACTGTGCCAGAACTATGTTGCAGCCCCTGTACGAAGCCATATCTCTAATGGTACGGCCTGTGATTGTATCTGCAATAGCTGCCCTTGCTCCTGTTCTAACAGAGGTCTTGACAGCCACCTTGGCAAGGTAGGCCGATATCTCTCCGGCAGAGCTGACAAAGGGCAGGTCGAGGAATTTCTCCTTGTTGTTTTCAACCTCCAGGGCAACCCTTGTCATGGTTTTCACAGCCTCAACCGGATATTTTCCGTTAGCCGTCTCCCCGCTGAGCATCATAGCATCTGTCTGCGAATAAATGGCACTTGCTATATCGCTTACCTCGGCTCTCGTTGGCCTGGGATTCGATATCATCGAATGAAGCATCTGTGTGGCAACGATGACGGGTTTCCTGTTTCTGATACACTTATCTATTATCATCTTCTGGATCCCGGG
>JAVEZD010000066.1:0-9869 GCA_034003165.1 Bacteroidales bacterium
TTACTGGCATGAAAACAACTGACCCCAGCCGGCTCAGGCGGAAGGCTTCAAAATCGTTATATACTGTTTTACTTATCTTACCGGTTTATCTTGCGACAGTCTTTTCCCTTTCTTCCCAGGTCGTGACGCGGGACAATGCCGTGGCCTTGGCAGTAACACCGGGTATGGAAGAAGAAAAACGAATTGAAAGCATAGTCTCGGGGATGAGCCTCGAAGAAAAGATAGCCATGCTGTACGGCAAGGGGCTTTTTGTCTCGGAAGGGATACCCCGTCTGGGTATCAAAGAAATCAATTATACCGACGGACCCTTCGGCATAAGGGAGGAGCTTGAGTTCAGTTCATGGACTCCGCTTCGTCTCACAACTGATTCGGCAACCTTTCTTCCTGCCGGTTCAGCACTTGCAGCCACATGGAACCCCGCCCTTGCACACGACTATGGCAGGGTGCTCGGCGAAGAGGCCGTCACCAGGGGCAAGGATGTGCTGCTGGGGCCAGCAGTCAACATAACACGAAGTCCTCTCAACGGCCGCACATATGAATATATGAGCGAGGATCCATACCTTAACTCCAGACTTGTTGTCGAATATGTCAGAGGTGTACAGGCCTGTGGCGTTGCTTCCTGTGTCAAGCACTATGCACTCAACAACCAGGAGACAAACCGTGGTTCTGTTGATGTCCTTGCCGATGAAAGGACAGTCAGGGAGATCTATCTGCCTCCCTTCAGGGCAGCTATAGTCGAAGCCGGCGCCTGGTCGGTGATGGCAGCCTATAACAAATTCAGGGGTGACTGGTGCGCTGAGAACGACTACCTCCTCAATAAGGTGCTGCGCGATGAATGGGGCTTCAGGGGTATGGTTATATCAGACTGGGGAGGCACCCACAGCACAGTGGCTGCTGCTCTCAACGGACTGGATGTTGAGATGGGATCGTCAGCCAGAAGGACTTTCTTTGGTCAGCCGCTTCTCGACTCGGTGAAAGCTGGAGTGGTACCGGTAAGCGTTATTGACGACAAGGTCCGCAGGATACTGAGGGTAAGAATGCTTACTGATAAAAAGACAGCCCCTGAGACAGGGGGCATGGTGGCCACAGATGAACATATGGAGACGGCATGGAAGATTGCTTCCGAAGCCGTGGTCCTTCTTAAGAACGATGATGGTCTTCTTCCTGTCTCAACCTCAGAGGTTAAGAAGATAGCCGTCATAGGTGACAATGCCACCATGAAACATGCTACGGGAGGTTTTGGGGCAGGGGTGAAGACACGCTACGAGGTCAGTCCTCTCGAAGGACTTAAAGACAGGATAGGTGACAGGGCGTCCATAAGCTTTGCAAGGGGTTATGTGCCCGGATATCTGCCTTCGGCAGGAAGAGGTGCCCCCCGCCTTACCAACGATACGCCTGATGCCGGACTGCTTGCCGAAGCTGTGGCCGCGGCACGGGAAGCTGACGTGGTGCTTTTCTTTGCAGGTACAAACAGGGAATACGAGACAGAAGGTACCGACCGGACCACCCTTGACCTTCCCTTCGGACAGAATGAGGTTCTTAAGGCGGTGACACAGGCAAACCCCTCAACAATAGTGATCCTTGTTTCCGGATCACCCTTCGATATAAATACAATTGTTAATTCGGCCTCTTCAATACTCTGGAGCGGCTTCAACGGCTCCGAAGGAGGTAACGCCATAGCCGATGTCATTCTTGGCAACGTCAACCCTTCAGGGAAACTGCCCTTTACCTTCCCGGCTGCCCTTGAGGATTCTCCGGCACACGCCCTTGATGCTTTCCCGGGCGATCGTACCGTGACTTACAGTGAGGGAATACTTGTCGGTTACAGGTGGTTCGACACAAAGAATATAAAACCTCTTTTCTGCTTCGGACACGGACTTTCCTATTCTTCCTTTTCTTATTCACGGATGAAAGCCGGTAAAAAAGTCTATGGAATTGATGAAGTGATAAACCTTTCTCTCAAGATAAAAAACACAGGTAGCGTGGCGGGAGCAGAGACCGTTCAGGTATATGTGAGCGACATGAATCCCGGTATGGAAAAGGCTGACAGGGAACTGAAAGCCTTCAGAAAGATAACCATACCTGCAGGTAAAACTGTCAGGGCCGATATAAGCATTAACGTGAACGACCTTGCCTGCTGGGATGAGAAGACAAACGGATGGGTTATTGAGCCGGGTGATTACCTTATTTCCGCAGGTTCATCATCAAGGGATCTGAGATCGTCCGTAAACGTCACGGTCAGGTAAGGAAAAGCAGCATAGAGCGACGGACGGGTCAGCCAAGCATGACCTGCCCCCCTGTTACGGGGATGGCCTGTCCGGTCTCATATTCCTGGTCGACGATATACAGTAGTGCCTTCATCAGATCACCAAGGCGGCAGCCTCTGCGCAGCGGCACCTGCTCCTCATAGTATCTCCTTACGTCATCAATGGTTCTGGCACCCGGGACCTTGCCGGCATTGAGGTACTGGACGAACAGTCCGTTTTTGGGATCGGACCAGAGCGGACCTTCATAGAAATTACCGGGACATATGGAGTTTACCTTTATCCTGTGCGGCGCAAGCTCCAGCGCAAACGACTGGGTGAGGCCAATGCCCCCGAATTTGGCTCCTGCATAGGCGAAGTTCCTGTTGCTTCCCCTGAGACCCGACTTGGAGTTTATCTGTATTATATCAGTAAAATGCTCAGGGTTCTCATTGTTCTGGATCTTCATCACCTCTGAAGCATATTTGGCACAATAGAAATATCCGGCATAGTTGACCGCAGTAGTCTTTATGAAAGTGTCCGGCTCCATCTCCTCCAGTCCCCCGGCCCTGAGAATGCCGGCATTGCTTACAATTAGGTCAACTCCCCCAAACTCGCTTACAGTGAATTCAATAAGACTTTTTACGGATTCGGGATCAGAAACATCTGCTTTTACAAAGACGTTCCTGGCAGTGCCTGCCTTCTTCTTCAGTCCTGCTGCGAACTCTTCTCCCGCCTCTTCGTTAAGGTCGGCTACCACCACGTTCATCGACAGTGCTGCCAGTCCTTCAGCGATACCTGCACCAAAGCCCTGGGCACCACCGGTAACAACAGCTATCCTGTTGGCATGCTTATTCTCCCCGGCGGAAGCCTTCGACACCTTCCTCCTGTAGTTCTCAACCTCCCACCTGTCTATAAAGGCAATCTCATCAGCCGACATGAACTTCGTACCTCCACATGAAGCAGAGTAACGGCATATCTTAACCATATCCTCAAACACATCAAGCACGGTCTCAGCGGCACCTGCGGATTCTTCAACAGCAAAGAGGCCCATGTTTTTTATTATAATGACTTTTGGCATGAAGCCATATTCCTGCCTGAACCGGGGCAGCCTTGTCCTTATTGCATCCAGTATCTTTACGGGACTCTCATACTGTTCTATATACAGATACCTTGCCTTGCAATATACTATTATGTCGGGTGTAAGTGGAAGTGATATCTTATTGAATTCCTGCTGGCTGCCGTAGTATCCCGCAATGAGCTCATTATGCCTGTACCTGATTACCGCGGGTCTGTCTTCAGAAAGCATCATCCTCAGAGCAGGCAGAACCGTGTGCATTACATTGTTGTAGGGAAGAACCCTGGCAGGGGGAAGAGGTTCCATGAATCCTGTAAGTGCTGAAATTATCTTATCATATATCTCCCTGATCTCATCAGTTGAGTCGGCGCTTACAAAGGTCCCGTGATTCCCGAGGAAGATCATCTTCGGATCTTCGCCATGCCGGGAGCGGTATTGAAGTATATCCTCTTCCATCTTTTTAAAGAGGGTGTAGCCGGGATCGATATACGGAACAAAGAGTATCGTCTCCCCGAACAGGCTGGTAAGGATCTGGCGGGCATTGCGGCTGCATAGTACACCGTTTATCAGGGTGGGATGGAGGTGGACTACAAACCTGTATTGAATGAGGTTGTGCAGAGAGGTCTCCACAGATGGCCTTTTATCGCCGGTACGGCTGCAGATGGCTGCATACAGGTCGTTTTTAACCTGCTCCTCCCTTTGAACCGGATCATCAGAATAGTTCTTCCCGGATATGATGTCGAGTTTCTGCCTGTCGAGCGACACCAGTCCGTCCTCATCAAGAGTGCCCAGAGCTACTCCGCTGGCTTTCACCCAGATGCTGCCATAATCCTTGTATGAGGTGTTTCCACCTCCGGCGATGACGTAATCACTGAGCTTGCCGTAGTGACGGGAGACAGCTATCAGATCACTTATCTGCTGTTTCATTCTGTTGTATATTTTATAAGGAAGTATTCAATGACCATATGACCGAGAACCGCCAGCTCCTTTTTCTGGTCGCTGCTAGGCTTACCGTCAGGAAGGATATAACCCTGCCGGCCCTGGGCTCTCAGGTACTGGTGGGCCGCCACAAGACAGGCTCCTTCCCAGGCAATCCTCTTGAGCTCGTCATCAAGCGGAACCCCACCTCTGGCCGATACCAGAAGAGGCTCAATACCGGGGGCGTTATGCTCGGTGCCGAAGAGGATAAGGAAATTCTTTTTATGAAAAAACCTTACGAAGTCTTTAAGAACAGCAATGTCATTCCTGCCGGGAATAAGCTCTATGCAATCCACTTTCATAGCCGACAGCGAGGCATGAAGCTTTGCGGGATCCCTTTCAAATTCTGTAAGCTTACCTGAAGCATCATCGAGCAGCACAGGATAGCAGGGTATTCCGCCGGCAGCCCTTATTAAAGAAATTATCTGTGAGGGTTCCATGAAGGAGCTTTCCTTTTCTTCTACAAATGCAGCCCCGCCACTCTTAAGCAGGTTGGAGCGGATCTCATTCTCCAGGGCAGCATGATCGTCGGGCTGTGCCTTCGTTTTCCTGCCTCCGTAAAGCGATTCCAGGAAAGCGGCCTGTCTCTCAGGTTCCGGAAACCTCGATGCTGCCATCTCCTTTATGGCCCTTGCCAGATGGCGTTCCCTGACGAGGCTCATGGCATATCTGCTCCTGACCTCATCGTAGGAAAGGGTAAGAGAAGGATCGGCTTTGGACAGAAGGACGTTAAGCCTGCCTATCATCTCCCTCATCTGTTCCTGGCTCTCCCTGACCACCCTGCGGAGTTTAATCTTGTTGAAGAAGCCGGGGTTGAAGGGATAGTCAAGACCTTTTCCGCTGAAATAGATTCTGCCGGGGTTGTTTGGGTCGTTTATCCTTGTTCCTTTTTTCTGTTCCTCCCTCATCAGCCCGATGAACTCGATGTTGAACAGCGGAAAGATGGCGTTGTTGATGCAGGCGCCGGCAAAGGGCTCATAACCGTCGGTGACAAAGAAGTCATTTATGCCCAGAACCTTAATATTCTCATTTACAGCGTTACAGAACAGAGCCTCCATTGAGGGGAAGGAGCTGAATGAATATGGTGTGTGTATATGTCCGTTGGCTTCCCTGAAGGCAGGGACCCTTTTATTGTTAAGACTGTCAGTAAGTCCTGAAGGGTTTGGGAAGGAATTAAGAAAGTTTCTGCTCACGATTTCTGGTCTGTTAGGTTTGTAAATTAATAAGTACGGCAGACAGGGACCTGTGCAGGTCTTTTTTTCTATATCACCTGAACATGCGGTCGAGTTCCCTCAGCCGCATCTTCCCCAGAGGTCGCTTCCGGCCGTATATCTCCGTTATCAGTGTCATCTTCGCAGCCTGCTCAAGTACTTCAAGCCTGTCGAAGGCCTGAAGGATACCTTCTCCCACTGTCAGAATACCATGGTTTTCAAGAAGAAGAATGTCTGAGTCATCAATGTTCTCTGCCGCCAGTTCAGCAAGTTTATTTGTCCCCATAAGTGCATAGGGGACAAGGCGGGGTTCCCCGCATATGGCTCTTGCCTCAGCGGTCAGGCTGGTGTCTATATTGTTTTTCATGGCAGTGAACGACGTAGCGAAAAGCGGATGGGCATGCACGATGGCATTCACATCCTGCCTCTTCCTGTATATGAGCAGATGCATCTCATGCTCCATCGACAGATTAAGTTCCGGGGTGAGGTTTTCGCCAGGCATGTTCATCACACCCGTCTCTTTCCATCTCATCCTTCCTTTGTCAGTACCTGAAGGAGTGATGATTATCATGTTGTCGGCTGTTCTAAGGCTTATGTTACCGCCCGAAGTCGTTGTAAGTCCCTGCTCATAAAGCCGCCTCATGAAGGAGGCCACTTCTTTACGTTCTTTTTTATATGCTTTGTTGTAATCCATCAGTTTTGTTTCTGAACAAGGTCAGCTACTCCGTTAAGCACGAAATGGGGCCTGTAGGGGAAATTATCTATCTCGTTCTCCGAAGTGATGCCGCTGAGAACCAGCAGGGTGTCTATCTCTGACTCAAGGCCGCACCTCACATCAGTATCCATCCTGTCGCCAATGACGATGGCATCTTCCCTTCTCACTCCAAGCTTTCTAAGTGCTATTCGCATCATAAGAGGGTTTGGTTTGCCAACAAAATAGGCCTTCCTGCCTGTAGCTATCTCTATGGGAGCTACAAGGGCTTTGGTGCCGGGCGTGACTCCGTTTTCGATGGGTCCGCTTACATCGGGGTTGGTACCGATAAGCTTGGCTCCCTTCATAACAAGGTTTACAGCCTGCTCTATCTTTTCAAAGTTATATCCGTGTGTCTCTCCGATAACCACATAGTCGGGATTGACATTATTTATTGTGTAGCCTATCCCGTAGAGGGCATTTATCAGACCCGCGTCGCCTATCACAAAGGCGCTGCCGTCGGGTTTCTGGTATGCCAGGAAGGCGGCTGTGGCAAGGGCGCTTGTGTAGAAATGCTCTTCGCCGGCATTGACTCCAAGACGCTTGAGCTTCTCATGCAGTTCTTTGGGAGTCCTCTCGCTCGAGTTTGTCAGGAAGAGATACTGTTTCCCTGACGAATTGAGCCAGTCAACAAACTCGAGTACTCCCGGCAGCAGTTTGTTGCCATGGTAAAGGACGCCGTCCATGTCGACTATAAAGCCTGATTTGGCCCTGATCTTTTCTGCTATATCTTCCATATAATTGATTTATGGAGCAAATATATCAAAAAGGATTTATACTCCCTCCCTGTTAAGCCTGAGAGCCTTCTCATCAGAATGGTCGGTGCTGCTCTGATGACCGCTGAGCGGCATGATCCTCTGATGAATGGCATCTATTATCCAGCCTGGCTGAGGAAAGAAATATTCCTCCATCTCATGTGCCGGAGTGATCCAGTTCCTCGATCCTACGACAACGGGTGGGGCATCAAGGTGGTCGAAGGCAAGCTCGGTGATTGTCTGGGCCATTTCCTTGAGAAACGATCCCCTCGAGGATGCATCACTTGCAAGTACTATCCTTCCTGTTTTTTTAACCGAGCTTATCACAGGGTCGTAGTTGAAAGGCACCAGCGACCTGGCATCAATAACCTCGGCGCTGATCCCGTATTTCTCCTTAAGGATGCCGGCGGCTTTTATAACCGTGTACAGAGTGGCCCCAACCGACAACAGGGTTATATCATCTCCTTTTTCCTTGATGTCAGGTTCTCCGATAGGGATCTCATAGTAGCCCTCAGGTACTCCTCCTTCATGAAACATCTCACCTGTATCATATATCCTCTGACTCTCAAAGAAGATTACCGGATCTGTGCCCTGGAGTGCACTGTTCATAAGACCTTTGGCATCGTAGGGGGTGGCCGGAAAGACAACCTTCAGTCCGGGTATATGCGCCACCAGCGACGACCAGTCCTGTGAATGCTGGGCCCCGTATTTAGAGCCGACAGATACCCTTATCACTACAGGCATCTTTATTATGTTCCCGCTCATGGCCTGCCATTTAGGGAGCTGGTTGAATACTTCATCGCCGGAACGGCCAAGGAAGTCGCAGTACATGATCTCCGCTATGACCCTTCCTCCGCACATGCCGTAACCTATGGCCGTACCCACTATGGCCCCTTCAGATATGGGTGAGTTGAAGAGCCTGTGATAGGGCAGGGCTTCGGTAAGACCGCGGTATACGGCAAAGGCTCCTCCCCAGTCGCGGTTCTCTTCTCCCCATGCCGCCAGTGTCGGGTCTTTGTAAAAACGGTCTGCCACTGCCTCGAAGAGGCCGTCGCGAAGCTGGAACAACCTGGCTTTTGACACAGGCTTGCCCTCACGATCCTTGTAGAACCTCTCCTTCGTCTTTATTGATCTCACCCTTGGATTTTCATCAAGGGGTATAAGCACCTCCGGTGTCCCTTCTTCCATACGGTCGGCTGATCCGTTGGAGAACATCATGCTGCCTATCATATCCGGATCAGAGATAAGGTCCAGCCGTGGTGATATGCTGTCGTCGATGCTGAGCTGCAGTATATCCCTTACCAGGTCTGCCGTCCCGCTGCGTATTTCATCCAGCAGGGCCGGATCAGCTATGCCTGCGCCGGTAAGGCTGGCGGCAAAGGCTTCAATGGAGTCTTCTTTCTGCCAGGCCTCTATCTCTTCCTTCGACCTGTATGACGAGGCATCTGAAGGGGAATGACCGCTTATCCTGTAGGTCAGCGTGTCGAGGAGCACAGGTCCTCTCTTTTCTTCAAGTATCTTCTTCTTCCTTTTAAAAGCATCTATGACGGCCAGCGGGTTATACCCGTCGATCCTTTCGGCATGCATCATCTCAGGATTGATGCCGGCGCCAATGCGGGCAAGAATGCCGTAACCCATGGTCTCACCCATGGTCTGGCCCCCCATGCCGTAAAGGTTGTTCATGAAGTTGAATATAAGCGGTAGTCCTCCCTTGTGGTCCCCGCCCCACAGTGTCCGGTACTGGTCCATAGTGGCAAAAGTTATCCCTTCCCATACCGGCCCGCAACCCATGGAGGCATCTCCTATGTTGCATACCACTATGCCGGGCTTGCGGTTTATCTTCTTGTAGAGTGCGGCTCCCACTGATATGTCACCCGAGCCTCCTACTATGGCGTTGTTGGGATAGATGCCGAAGGGAGTGAAAAAGGCATGCATGGAGCCACCAAGACCTTTGTTGAAGCCGTTCTCACGGGCAAAGATCTCTGCCAGCGACCCGTAAAGGAGAAAGCGTATGGCAAGAGCCTTTATGTCTCCCGAATACCCTTTCTCGACAACCCTGAGCGTCCGGCCCCCGAAATAGTTCTTCATGACGGTGTATAGCTCATCCTCAGTGAGTTTGTCTATGGCGGACAGCCCTTTGGCCAGAATCTCGCCGTGACTGCGGTGCGATCCGAAGATGAAATCGTCAATACCCAGGGTATAGGCCATGCCGACAGCCGAAGCCTCCTGACCTATCGACAGGTGGGCGGGACCCGGATGATTGTAGGCAATCCCCCTGTACTCATTGGTTGTCTTTATGAGGTTGAGCATGGTCTCAAACTCACGAATGATAACCATGTCGCGGAATATCCTTACGAAATCCTCACTGCTGTATTCAGACTTCTCCTCTTCAATAGACCTGTTATACTGGTTTACAGGTATCCTGTCAAACTCAATAAACTGGGCCCTCCTTACAGCTTTCGGTTCTATATACTGACTCTTAGGCATATGTGTTGTAGTATTACTTTAAATATGTTGTGAAAAAAGATAAAAGACAAAAGATAAAAGAACAAAGTAAAAACCTGGATGATTGGAAGGGTATAGATGATAGCAGGGTGAAAAGTTCCTTGTTTCGTGTTCCATGTTTCTTATATATACTTAATGTTCAAGAGAATATCTTACTTTTGTCTTTTGTCTTTATTCCATTTATTCAACTATCATACTTACTTCTGCTATCATACTTACTCTCTCTCCCTTAGAGGGCTCACGCCTCACGCCTCACGCCTTTTTGCCCCTTGCTCCCTGCCCCCTGCCCTCAGCTGATTCTCACGCCTCACGCCTTTCTTCGCCTCACGCCTTTTTGCCCCTTGCTCC
>JAVEZD010000066.1:9969-11566 GCA_034003165.1 Bacteroidales bacterium
ATTTCCCTGCACACCTCCCTGAGAAACACCGTAGCCGGTCCCCCGTCAACGGCCCTGTGGTCGTAGGTAAGGGAAAGACCTATATAGGGTACGAAGGCGAAGGTGTTGTTGTCGAGACTGACGGGTCGGTTGATTATTGTACATACTCCAAGTATGGCTACCTGTGGCAGGTTGATCACCGGGGTGAACATCTCGACACCGTAGTTGCCAAGGTTGGAAACAGTGAATGTGGCAGCAGTGCTCTGTATCAGTCCCGGGTCAATATTCCCCTTTCTGGCAGCATCGGCAACCCTTTTTAGTTCTTCAGAGAGCTGATTTATATCCATCGTATCTGCATTTCTTACTGCAGGGACCACTAGTCCCCGCGGAGTATCAACAGCCACCCCGAGGTTCACACCGCTGAAGGTCCTGATGCTCTCGTCAATAAGGTGGGCGTTGAGTGCGGGAAATTTCTTAAGGGCCCTTACCACGCACATACATATCATGTCGTTAAGGGTGATATCCCTTATGCCCGGCTCGTTTGCTGCAAGCGAGGCTTTTATTTTCTTCCTTGCATCGAGCAGCTTTCTTACATCGGCACTCATGTGGTGTGTCAGCTGGGCCGAGTTCTGCAGTGACTGATGCATGGCTTTTGCTATAAGCCTGCGAACACCTGAAAGAGGCTGATCACTGAATGCCTGTTGTGGCGTGTCAGATGCCCGGGCTGCCGGGACAGCAGACAGGGCCTTTTCTATGTCGGAACTTACTATTCTGCCGTTGGGACCAGTGCCTCTGACTGTGCTTACGTCAACGCCTTCTTTCCTGGCAAGGATCCTTGCCCTGGGAGATATTCTCAGCATCGTCCCTTCAGCAGGCAAAACAGCAGGTTCGGTCCGGGTATCAGTGATGCTTGTGCCGGCACTTCCGGCAGCCTCCTCACCGGTGCCTGCAGGCGCTTTCCCGGATGTCTGGGGAGATGGGGAGCCAAACTCCGCCGTGTCTTCACCCTGGGCTCCAATCACTGCTACGTTGGCCAGGACAGGTACCTCGTCGCCCTCTCCGTAGTAAAGCTCGAGCAGAAAGCCGTCAGAGGGCGACTCCACGTCAAATGCCGCCTTGTCAGTCTCGTACGAGAAGAGCAGGTCCCCGGCGCTCACCCTGTCGCCTTTACCATAGAACCACCGTGTTATGATGCAGGTCTCAACCGACTGTCCCTGCCTGGGCATAATTACCGGAATTGCCATCTTTATCCTTTTCTTTTAATCTTTTTGTTTGTTACTTCTGTCTCGTTTTCTCTTCTTTATGCGACCTGGACAGATATAGTAACTTGTTATAATAAGTAAAGTCAATGTTGTCACCAAATTAAACAGATTGCCTTTATATTCAATGGATACAAAAATATTTATTTGTACTTGTATTTACAAGTAAAACATAATATATTTACATAAATAATTGATGAGGCATGGAGGATGACAGATCTGTTCCGCAATACAGAAGACTGTATGAGATCTTACGGAAGCATATCGAGGGTGAGGTTTACAGTGAAGGTGACCTTTTGCCTTCAGAGAATGAGCTTTGCCGTATATATGGTATGACACGTCCGACAGTGCGCCAGGCT
>JAVEZD010000067.1:0-11420 GCA_034003165.1 Bacteroidales bacterium
CTTAATGCAAAACTGCACCAGCGTGAGGCAGATATTGTTGCCGAGGCCGGAAAGGCAGGTACAGTTACCATTGCCACCAACATGGCAGGTAGGGGAACCGACATAAAACTAACCCCTGAGGTAAAAGCGGCCGGCGGTCTGGCAATCATCGGAACCGAGCGGCACGAGTCAAGAAGGGTTGACAGACAGCTGAGGGGGCGTTCGGGGCGCCAGGGAGACCCGGGTTCGTCGCAGTTCTTTGTTTCTCTCGAAGATGAGCTCATGCGTCTTTTTGGTTCTGAAAGAATCTCAGGGATCATGGATAAGCTTGGTCTTAAGGATGGGGAAATGATTCAGCATCCGATGATTACCAAATCTATTGAACGAGCCCAGAAGAAGGTTGAGGAGAACAACTTTGGCATCCGGAAAAGACTGCTCGAGTATGATGATGTAATGAACTCCCAGAGAGAGGTGATCTACAAAAAAAGAAAGCATGCCCTGCTTGGTGAAAGACTATCTGTCGATATTGCCAATATGATGTACGATGTAACAGGATCCATTGTTGAGTCATATCATAATGAAGGCGATTTTGAAGGCTTTGATTTCGATCTGATACGTTCGTTTTCGATGGATTCTCCTGTCAGATCTGACGAATTCAGTAAGATGTCCACTGACGACATTACTGAGATAATATATCCAAAGGTTCTCGATACCTACAAAAGAAAGGTGGAAACAATCTCAAAACAGGCCTATCCTGTTCTAAAGGATGTCTATGACAGGATGGCACATGCCTACGAGAATGTTGTTGTTCCCGTTTCTGACGGGATAAGGGTCTTCCAGGTTATAACAAACCTGAAGGCAACGGCTGAATCGGAAGGAAGGGAACTATCAAAAGCCTACGAAAAGACTGTGGTCCTTGCCACTATTGATGAAGCCTGGAAAGATCATCTGAGGGAAATGGATGAGCTTAAACAGTCGGTTCAGAATGCCACCTATGAACAGAAAGATCCTTTGCTTATATATAAGTTCGAATCATTTGAGCTTTTCAAGACGATGCTCAACAAGGTGAACAAGGATGTTGTCAGTACCCTGATGAAGGGCCAGATTCCTGTTCAGGATCCCGAGCAGGTGAAGGAGGCTCAGAGACGCAGGCAGGCAGCCGACATGAGCCGTGTAAAGGCATCGAAAAGCGATTTTACCCAATACAGTTCCACTGCAGGTGGAAGCGGTGGCGGACAGGCTGAAAAGAACCAGAAAGTGGAACCCGTTAGGGTAGAAAAGAAAGTGGGCAGAAATGACCCCTGTCCTTGCGGCAGCGGTAAAAAATACAAGCACTGTCATGGCGCCAACATGAGTGACAGCGATGCAGCAGCAAGGATAAATTCCTGATCAGGAATTCTTTATGTCTTCAACGGCTTTCTGAATCTTTTGATAGGTAGCCTTTGTTACAGGCACCAGTGGCAGCCTCAATATGTTCTGGCTTATTCCCAGAATATTCATTATGGCTTTTATACCGGCAGGGTTACCTTCTATAAACAGCATCTCTATCATCTCCATATACCTGTAGTGGATCTCCCTTGCCGCTTTAAGATTTGTACGCATAGCATGATTTACCATCTCAACCCATTGTGATGGGAAAGCATTGGCCAGAACAGATATCACTCCGGAACCCCCGGCGGCTATGACAGGCAGAGTAATCATGTCATCGCCTGAGATAACAAGAAAATTCTCGGGTTTATCTTTCAGAATCTTCATTATCTGGCTCATGTCGCCCGAAGCTTCCTTTATTCCGATTATATTCTGACATTCACCGGCAAGTTTAAGACAGGTCTCGGGAAGTATGTTGCTACAGGTCCTCCCGGGTACATTATAGATTATAACAGGCAGAGGGCTGCAGGTGGCAATCTCCTTAAAATGCTCAAACAGTCCTCGCTGATTTGGTTTGTTGTAATAAGGGGCCACTGAGAGAATGCCGTCAACACCAGTAAGATCAGTGTTTCTTATACAGGTTACCACTTCCCTGGTATTATAGCCGCCAATGCCGGCTACCACCGGGACCCTCTTGTCGACAACTTCCACCACAAAGGAGATCAGGGCCTTTTTTTCATCGGTTGTAAGAGTGACCGATTCACCGGTCGTTCCCATTACAACAATATAATTTACGCCACCCTCAATAACATGGTTTACTATCCTTCCTGCGGCTGCAAAATCAATACTTGAATCATTTTTAAAAGGCGTAACGATAGCCACACCTGTTCCTCTGAATTTTTTCATCTGCTGGTTAGTTTATGCTGCTTTTCCATCTCCTGTATTTATCATCTCAAGATATCTTATAGCCTCATCAAGAAAGGCTTTTACGTCGTGTTTCTTCATATCGATCATGAGGTCGAAAGGCGACTTTACAGGATCAGATCCGGCATCCTTTATACCTACTTTGAAGTGAGCCAGTGAAAGTGACGAGATATACTGAAGAGGGAGTATGTTTTTAAAGTTGAGGTCGATAAGTACGTCGTGACCTTTTTTTATGAATGTATCGGCATCACCTGAACCCGGAAGATACGTGAAGCTAAGATCATCTCTTTTAAGACAGGTCAGAAAGTTGATCGCAGTATAGGTTCCGGGCAGATCATTGCCGGGGTAATAGCCCAGCACGGAAACGCTGATCTTCCTTTCTTCCATCTTTTTGTGGAATTCAGACAGTACCCTGAATTCAGCCGGATCAGATGCATCCCATACAATCCCTATATTTTTAACTGAAGAGAATGATGAATAGCGGGTCTTTCTCTTTTGCTTTAAAGACTTGCGCCGCAGGATATTCCTGCCTATTTTCATTCTCAGGCTTTTTAAAAATTCCATGTTGCAAACCTAACAGTTTTTTGTCAAAATTGAAGAGGTATAGAAATTATTCTTTACCGATAATCTTAAGGAATTCATCTTCATTGATAAGTGGTATATTAAGCTTTGTAGCTTTTTCTCTCTTTGATGGTCCTATGTTATCACCGGCAAGGATAAAAGAGGTGGAGACCGAAACGGAAGTTCCGTTCTTTCCTCCGTTTTGTTCGATCATGGTCCTGTATTCTTCGCGCGAATGCCTGGTGAATACCCCTGATATAACTATTGTCTTTCCCGTCAGGGCTCCCGCTGTCACTTCATGAACAATGGGGGCGGAAAGTTTCAGTCCTTTTTCCCTGAGCCTCCTTATTATATCTCTGTTCCCTTCGTCGGCAAAGTAGCTGACAATACTCTGTGCAATTTTCGGACCTATCTCATTAATTGCAGTCAGTGTTTCGGCATCACTCTGCATGAGTTCATCTATTGAACTGAAAAACCCGGCTATTGTTCTGGCCACCGTTTCACCTACATGTCTTATCCCCAGGGCAAAGATAACCCTGTGATAAGGCACATTAACCGATTCGGCTATGCTGTTGAGGATTCTTGCTGCTGATTTCTCACCGAGTCGTTCAAGCGGTATCAGCTGCGAAGTTGTAAGATCATATATATCGGCAATGTTACGTATAAGGTTATTTGAGAAGAGAAGGTCAACTGTCTCTTCACCAAGCCCGTCGATGTCCATGGCTTTTCTGCCTGTGAAATGCTCTATCCTCCCTTTTATCTGAGGGGGACAATGCAGGTAGTCGGGGCAGAAATGATTTGCCTCTCCGGGATTTCTTACAAGAGTAGTGTTGCATTCGGGACAGGTAACAGGAAATTCTACAGGTGTGATGTGCCCTTCCCTTGAATTTTCATCTACCCCGACAATCTTGGGTATTATCTCTCCGCCTTTTTCAACATATACCATGTCGTTTATATGAAGGTCGAGGAGTTCGATCTGATCGGCATTATGGAGCGAGGCCCTTTTTACTGTTGTTCCGGCAAGTTGAACCGGTTCCAGATTGGCCACCGGAGTGATGTTCCCAGTCCGACCGACCTGAAACGACACCGACAACAGGCGGGTAAGGGCCTGTTCTGCCCTGAACTTGTAGGAGATGGCCCATCGGGGAGACCTGGCAGTAAAACCAAGATCGTTCTGCATCGTCAGTGAATTGACCTTGATGACAATGCCATCGATGTCGTAGGGCAGGTTTTTTCTTTCGTTGTCCCAGTAAGCAATATACTCAAGTATCTCATCTATGTTCCTGCAAAGTCTTACATTTCCTGCCAGCTTAAAGCCCAGGCTCCCGGCAAGCATGAGGTTGTCATAGTGGGTCTCATAGGGGAGACTATCGGAGAGAAGATAATATATAAGGCATTCGAGTCTCCTTGATGCAACAACCGAAGGATCGAGTAGCTTAAGTGTTCCGCTTGCAGCGTTCCTTGGGTTGGCAAAAGGAGGAATGCCTTCGGCCAGCCTTTTCTCATTCAGATCGTTAAAGATAGCCCTTGTCATCAGTATCTCTCCTCTGACAACAAATTCATCAGGCATCTTGTCGCCACTTACTTTCAGGGGGAGGCTTTTAATAGTCCTTACATTTACAGATACATCGTCACCTTTTACCCCATCGCCCCTGGTGACTGCTTTGGAGAAGATGCCATCTACATAGGTAATGCTAATGGATGCACCATCGAGCTTAAGTTCACAGACATATTCCAGCTCTCCTCCGGCACTTTTTCTTATCCTGTTGTCAAAGTCCCTTATTTCCTGTTCATTATAAGTGTTTCCGAGAGATAGCATAGGATATTTATGCTCCGACTGCTGAAACTCTTTTGTGAGATCACTTCCAACTCTCAGGGTGGGAGAGGTGGAAGTCAGAAAAGCAGGGAATTTTTTCTCAAGGGTATCAAGCTCATTCATAAGGAGGTCGTACTCGAAATCCGATATCACGGGCTGATTCTGAACATAGTATCTGTTATTATGCTCTTCGATCTCCTTCCTGAGCTTTTCAATACGCCTTTTTGCCTCCTCTGCCTTCATCGGAACCGCATTTGTTTTAATATTACATTAGTTAACTCCAGATACCGTCAATTATTTCACCGCATTTATTGCATCTGCCGCCGGTGGTGTTGTTTGCTGTCACCCTGAAGCCCTCTCTTGCAATGACTTCCGTTTTACACGAGGGGCATAAGGTATTTGACTTTTCATTACCGGGTACATTTCCCGTATATACATAAACCAGTCCTTCCTCTTCTGCCACGGCCGCAGCCTTAAAAAGCAACTCCGGCGGGGTAGGTGGCAGTTGTTCAAGCTTATAGGTTGGATAGAACCTGCTGAAATGCAGAGGTGTCCTTTCAAACCCGTTCTCTGCGAGCCATGCACACATCCTGCGGATCTCAGTCAGATCGTCGGTCCATGACGGGATCACAAGGTTTGTTATCTCGAGCCAGACCCCCGTTTCCCTGTATATCTTAAGCGAATCGAGAACAGGCTGGAGTTTTCCTCCTGTCAGCTTCAGATATGTGTTATCGTTGAATGATTTAAGATCTATATTGGCGGCATCAATAACGCTGCACAGCTTGCGAAGGGGTTCGGGATTGATATATCCGTTCGACTTTATTATGTTTTTAATACCTGCTTTCCTTGCCAGGAAGGCAGTGTCGTAGACATATTCATAAAAAGTGACGGGCTCGGAATAGGTATAGGCAATTGATCTGCAGCCTTTGCCAACGGCTTCAGTCAATACCTTTTCAGGCATAAGGTCGTAGTTCCTTGTTTTTTCCGGGGTGGTCTGAGAGATGGTCCAGTTCTGACAGTTAAGACAGGCCATGTTACATCCGGCAGTTGCTATTGAAAAGGCTCTTGTCCCCGGAAGAAAATGGTAAAATGGTTTTTTCTCCATCGGGTCAACGTTTGCAGAGCAGGGATTACCATAAGCCAGGGTATAGAGTTTTGAACCACTTACCCTGCGGTTCCTGCAATCGCTTAGCTCTCCTTCCTTAAGGACACACTCGTTTGGACATATCCTGCACATTATGCCACGGGCTGTCTCTTCCTGAAACATGGCCAGCTTCTTTGCGGCTTTCTGCTGAAAGCTATCATCAGCACCCACAAAGGCAGTACAGGGCATGCACATCATACCTGCAGACAGCGCCAGGCAGTTCTTTATGAAACCACGCCGCCTCTCTTTGTCAGAAGAGTTCTTCCCTTTCATCCTGTCAGCTATTTATTGATAAAACTACTATTTGTTGCCGAGAGTGGCAACAAGCAGCGAGGCAAAAATAAAAATTACAGACAACCACATGGCCTGCTTAATTCCGCATAGAGGAATAAGTAATCCTGAAACAAGAATAAAACCTAGTGCCGATCCCATCAGGTCGGCACCATAAACCGAATGTACCCCTGTGATGCCGGTTTTGCCCGGGGTAAGTGACCTGAAGATACTACCTGTCAGAAGGGCGGGGACAAACGATAGCATCATTATAATAACAATAATAACAGGTGTTGAAAGATGCGCCCCTGTTAAAGCACCGAAAGCAAAGGCCCCGCAAAGGTAGAAGACTAACAGGAGCAGGCCTTTGTACCTTACATCCATTCTTTCGAAGGGTACTATTTCTGACCCTGCTCCGGTGGCCAGCCCGGCCATAAGTCCGGCCATTATCAGACCTGTCATCTGGTACATGTTTCCCGCACTTGTCTGCAGAACAGTCAGTGCTATAATCTCAAGTCCAGCCAGTGCAAGAGAAGAAGAATACATGATTATCTCCGATCTCTTAACAGCGATCATGGGGAGTGCGAAGAGTATGCCAAGCATAATAATGACAAGGGGCTTCTCATCAAGATCCCTGCTGAGACCGAAGGTCTGTGACCAGAAACAGGCCACTGGTTCATCGAGGGTGTTCTTTCTTGTTTCCCTGTCGATCAGACCTGAAATTTCTTCAGAACGGGCCCTTATCAGATCATCTGAAAGGTAGTTGCTGCTTACATAGGTGTTTGAAATGTTTTTGAGTGAGGCAAGTTCACAGATTGAAGCAGAGAGAGGCGAATCGGATGCTATGAAATACAGTTTGTTGCCGGCTACAGGAAGGATGTTTCTGAATTTGACGGCCATACTGTTATATATTGAAGAGTAAAGATCAAGTGCTTCCTGGTTGAAATAGCCGGGGTCGGTACCGGGAGAGCACATGAATATTCCATCGCTGTCAAGGATCCTTCTTATCTCGCCAAAGAAGTCAACGGTGTAAAACCTGTTAAGGAGGAGGGATCCCGGAGGTGGAAGAAGCATAAGAACCACATCGAATCGTTCTCCTGTATTCCTGACAAACCTGAAGGCATCATCATTTACTATTCTTACCTCAGCCTCCATTTCACCACTATCCTCAATGCCGTACTTAAGCAATGCCGGATCACGCTCCACAAAAACTATTTCACTTACCGGGTATTTAAGTAATTCGGGCAGATGAGAGACGGGTGAACCGGATATTATAAGGATTTTTGAAGGCTTTCCGGCCTGAAGCATGGCATAGTGTATATCCTCTTCACTGCCTCCTGTATCAAAGTTGTATCTGATGAGCCTGTGGTTATAGTAAAGGCTCCTGTCGCCTGAATACACGCCCTCCGTTATATTGCCATAGGGAGTATCCCGGGTTTCCGTCACCTGAACTCCGCTCAGAAGGAGATTCCTGAAGAAAACATCAGGATTGCCGCCAATGATAAGTACTGCGGCTGCAACAGAAGCAGCTGCCATAGCAATAATGGACGTCTTTTTCATTCTGAAGCTTATTACTGAAAGCCCGGCTGCTCCCGTAATCAGAACAAGCAACATCATCTGGTATGTGTTAATAATTCCTGATGCAGCAACCGTTACCAATATCCCGGCGGTAATTCCTCCTGCAGTCTCAATCCCGAACGATTTGCCCGCCGGATAGTCCTTTGTCATCGCGGCAATGGCTATGAGTCTGACGAAGGTAAAGCCCGAGATGATGCATAAAGGGATCAGTACCAACAGCGAGAAAACAATGGTAACAAGAAAGGAAGGCGTCTCTCCCGGATGAAGTAGAAGCCGGGAGAAGAAGATCATCAGGGCAACCGACAGCAGAGGAGAAAGGATGAAGGCCATATTGATCTTTTTAAGGCCTGTCATTGAAGACTTACCTGCCAGCCAGGCTCCTGCTGCCGATGTTACCAGCCATGAAGCAAGAAAGATTCCCGTTACCAGTTCAAACCCGCCTGCTATATTCATTAGTTCGCGTATCATGAGATACTGAAATGAAGAACTGACAAATCCGGCCAGAAAGAGGTTGAATCCTGTATTGTGTGCCTGGAGAGTTACAATTTCGGCTGGGGGAGGAGGATTCCCTTTACCTGTGAAAATTGATCTGTACCATGAGAGATGCCATAGGAAATGAAGAAATCCTGTTACGGCAAGGACAATGCCGGCTTCAACGTGCCAGGCAAGGATTTTCTCAGCCAGGGCTACCTGCCACCTGTAGTTTATATGTAGTGCAGTGAAAAGACCTCCCGAAGCGGACAGCAGGAAGGCGGCCGCCAGGATAAGGTTCCATAGACGGCGGTGAATAAGTACTGAATAAAAACCAATCCTGTGAAAAAAAAAGCTTATCAGATAAAGAGTTATTACTACTGCAGGAATTGTCAGTGCATGATACATAGTCACTAAGGATTTTCTTCAAGTACAATTCCTTCATATACATATAGTTCTGCAAATTTCCATCCTTCCCATCCTATCCCGGCCTTGTCCCTGGCAGTATAACCAAGGAATTCCTCTACTGTCCAGTTGTTTTCGACTGCAACCTGTGGAAGCATTGTCCCCGACCGGGTATCCTTCTTAATGTAAACACCATGTCTTCCCAGTATTATCTCTTTGTAGCTTTTAATCCGTTTGAGAGGCCCGAGAACAGTGATTTCTATTTCTATGTTATTGAATTCCTCTGAGGTAAGAGGAGTAAACCGCGGATCGTCGAATGCCGATGAGAGAGCTGATTCAGCAACAACGCTGCAGAGGGGCTCAGAAGAAACGAACCTTCCAATGCAGCCTCTGAGAGCTTTGTCTTTTTTAAGTGTGACAAACACGCCGAGGGGTTTTTTGAGTGATCCGGGGAGTGAACTGATGTCAACAGGATATCTTTTTTTTTCGTAAAGCATAGTCCGGATGGAATTTCTGGCAATAGAAAAGAGCATATCCTTTTCTTCTTCAGAAAAGCTTATTTCTTCTGAAGTCTCTTTTGAAGCCGGAGAAGCTGTTTTTTCAGTAAGAGCAATGGCATGATATCCTACCACTTCATCTTTCCCTCCGTATCCTGAGTCGCCCGAGTTGCAGTAGTCAATATGCCTGAACTCAAGAGTATTGTCATTTTCAGCAAGATACATAAGCAGAAGTCCGGATGTCCATCCACACATACTGGTAACCAGTCCTTTTATGTTTCGTGAGGCATTCAGCTTAAGAATCTGAAGGAAGGTTTCGGGCTTGCCCGTCAGTATGCCTCCAGAGGTAGCATTATCAACTTCTGAAGCATCTTTCCATGAGGGGTAATGTGAAAAATCACTGCTGATCACAAAGAGGTTTTCTTCATTGAACCAGGGCTGCAGAGCCCTGGCAATTTCCCTGACGGTTGCTGTATTGGATGTTCCAATTATTACAGGTATCACAGGAACTCCCGGAAAGCGTTGCTGAATAAAAGGTAGCTGAACCTCCAGCGAATGTTCCTGAATATGGGCAGTAACGGGAAAATCGAAGACTGCATGTTCATCCTTAAGCCTTTTGGCTATTTCCATGTTTGTTGGTACTTTACCAAGAGGGGTTACGTAGTCGCCTGAGAAATATACGGATGCCCCTTCAAAAGCCATTACATGGCTCGAGCCAATAAGAAAAATATTTTTTATTCCGCTGTTCCTGTCGACGGATGAGTAGGCTGAAGCTGCAATCTTTCCTGAAAAGACATATCCTGCATGGGGGACAATAATGGCTCTTGCCCTGTTTTCAAAGGATGGTTTGAGGCAATCCCTGAATAGCACTGACAGATCCTTTGACAGGGTCTCCTTGTCGGCGGGATAATACCTGCCGGCAGCAACAGGTTTCCGGTCAGCCTGACCTGGCCGGGAATTTGCATTATCCATGGTAAAAAGAATTAGTATTATGAAAAGGCAAACGCGTAGCATATGTAAAAAAAATGGCCTAACCAAAGTTAGGCCAAAAAATAATAATAAGGCTTGTTCCTCAGGGACAAATGAACATAGCTAAATAAAGATCATAGACTCCTTTATCACTTTGCCATCCTCATTTGTACCATATATTTTAAGTCCGACACTAACCGATGCATTGCTTATTATGTCAATCACCGGACTAAGGTCGTCTTTGATGTCGTCTATGTCATCGAAATCTTCAATAGGGAAGTAGATATGAAGAATAAGAACACACTCCGGAGTTTTTATGCCTGAAAGGAGTTTTACTATTTTGGCCACCCAGATTGAAGAAGCTGTATTGAAATACTCAAGATTTAACCTTATATTTGTTGTTGGCCGTGGGTTCTTTATGTATTGTTCAATCCATTCCAAAGCCGGCTCAAAAATCCTTGGGGCATTGATTGGAATGGATTTCCCTGACAGGATGAGTTCCCCTGAAAGATTATTAAAATCAATCAGCGGGGTTTTTTCAGTTGGTTCGATCAACAGATTCTTCAAATCTTTCATCACAGAGTGGATTATATTTTGTCTTCAGAAATTACATGTTCAACAATTCAAAAATATAACATCTTTTCCTTTCGTGTCTGATCTTTCATCAAAAAGAAAGTGACGGTTGTCAAATAAAAATGTCTGTTGGCATAAGATCTGTGCTTTTTGACAGAAATGGAAAGTCATTTTTCAAGGCTGCGACGCCTGATACTTCAATAATATTAAAATGTTATATTTGCAGGCGAAAAATCACGGTTCCAATGGAGAATATTCTCAAGAAAAATATAAAAGAAGCTTTAAAGGATCTTTATAATTCAGATGCTGATGATAAACTTATTCAGCTGCAGGAGACAAGGAAGGATTTTGTGGGAGATTTTACCCTGATAGTGTTCCCTCTTCTGCGTTTTTCAAAGACCACTCCTGAACAGACAGGGGAGGCTATTGGAAGTTATCTTCTGGGCAGGTCTGAATCAATATCCGGCTTTAATGTAATCAAGGGTTTTCTTAACCTTGAGATCTCAGAGAAGTGGTGGATTGAATATTTTGCCTCAATGGCGGCAGAACCTGATCAGTTCAGAAGATGCCGGGTTTCTAATCCCGAAACCATCCTTGTCGAATACAGTTCTCCCAACACAAATAAACCACTGCACC
The DNA here is from genome assembly GCA_034003165.1 of Bacteroidales bacterium. Taxonomy (GTDB): domain Bacteria; phylum Bacteroidota; class Bacteroidia; order Bacteroidales; family VadinHA17; genus LD21. The sequence goes on from JAVEZD010000067.1 coordinate 11,192, forward strand.
TGGGTCATATAAGAAATAACCTGCTGGGGTTTTCCCTTTACAGGCTTCTTTCTTCATGCGGTCACAGGGTTATCAAGACAAATATTGTCAACGACAGAGGTATACATATCTGTAAGTCGATGCTTGCCTGGCAGAAATTCGGTAATGGAGAGACGCCGGAATCGTCGGGAATGAAGGGCGACCATCTTGTAGGTAAATACTACGTGAGGTTCGAGAAGGAATACAAGGC
>JAVEZD010000068.1:0-11284 GCA_034003165.1 Bacteroidales bacterium
GCTCTTCTGATGGCCGGTATTATTTCATTTGCAATTCTTTATGTTATCAGAACCACAAGACTCTTCTTAATTTTTATAAAAAGAGGTGTTTCAACTTTCTATTTGATTTTATACCTTTGTGCCCTGGAAATTCTGCCTGTCTTGGTTTTTTGGAAATATCTTACCGGCCTTGTCTAGGCTGGAAGGGTTACTATGAAATTAAAACTTAAACTGTAAAATGTTGAAAATAAGGAAAATCTTAGTATCACAGCCAGAACCAAACAATCCGAAATCCCCATATTTCGAACTGGCAAAAAAGTATAACCTGAAAATAGACTTCAAACCCTTTGTTCAGGTTGAGGGTGTACCGGTGAAAGATTTCAGACAACAGAAAATCAATATTCTTGATTACTCAGCTGTGGTATTCACAAGCAAAACAGGTATTGATCATTTCTTCAGGATATGTAATGAAATGAGGACATCTGTTCCGGATACAATGAAATATTTCTGTATCACAGAGAATGTGGCGTTTTATCTTCAGAAATACATAGTATACAGGAAACGGAAGATATTTCATGGCAAAGCCAGGTTTCAGGACCTCATCGACGTTATAATAAAGCACAGGGATGACAACTTCCTTGTCCCGCTTTCCGAACCCCATAATGCTGAGATACCCGAGCTTCTCGACAAAAATGGTATCAGTTATACCATCGGGACTTTTTACAGAACCATAAGCAGTGATTTCACCAATGTCAATGATTTTGACTACGACATCCTGGTCTTCTACAGTCCCTCCGGAATAAAATCCCTTAAGGAGAACTTTCCGTCTTTTGTCCAGGGGGAAATAAAGATTGCTGCATTTGGTCCTACAACGGCCTGTGCTGTTGAAAATGAAGGACTGAGGCTCGACATCGATGCCCCGAATCCCAAGGCGCCGTCAATGACCATGGCCCTTGACAATTTTCTTAAAGAATACACCAGAAACTGCAAATAGTCTTCAGGAATTCTAAACTCCCTAATACAGACCCCGCGGGCTCTATTAAGATGTTCCGGGGACCGACATGAACGGATCGCGGCTTACATTTCAAAAGAACGAAAGACTATGCAGCCATAAAAGAATTGCTGCACTTTTTGAAAGCGGTCATTCCTTTTATTCGGGGCTGTTCAGGGTTATCTGGCTCGAGTGTCCCGATTCTCTCCCTTCTCCCGTGCAGGTAATGTTTACGGTTCCCAAAAGGACCTTCAAACGTGCCGTCGACCGTAACCTCATCAGAAGGAGGATCAGGGAAGCATACAGGATGGGAAAACCCCGTCTTTATTCTGCCCTTGAAAGCCGGGGAATACGTATAACCCTTGTACTTATTTATGTGAACCACGAAATAGCCTCTTTTGAAACAATTGAAAAAGCTGTTAATACAGTAATTGAACGACTTGAAGTGATGACTGCAGGTAAGGGCATCAAATGTTAAAATTCTCATAAATAATTATCATTCAGTTCTGTTAAGTATTATTCTTATTATTTTCGTGTTTCGTAAATGAATTCTGCCCATATGAAAAAACGATTTGCACTTTATATTTCAGCTGGTGTAATACTGCTTTCAACCCTGCTTCTGAGTACGGGTTTTCTGGCCACCCAGGAAACCAGGGATTTCAGGATTGCCAAAAACCTGGATATTTTCTACACCCTCTTCAGAGAACTGAACACCTTTTATGTAGATGAAATTGACCCCGATAAAGTAATAAAAAACGGTATAGACAATATGCTTAGGGTTCTCGACCCCTATACCGTATATTATCCTGAGTCGGATGCAGATGAGTTCAGTTTTATGACTACCGGGAAATATGGAGGTATCGGGTCTCTTGTAAGGAAAAGCGGAGACTATTCAGTTATATCCGTTGTATATAAAGGGTTTCCTGCCGACAAAGCCGGAATGAAGGCCGGTGATATTCTTAAAAAAGTTGACGGGGTCTCTTTGAAAGGTCTCACTACCGAAGAGGTTAGCGAAAAACTCAAGGGAAATCCTGGAACACCAATTGTAATAACTGCCGAACGCAACGGAAAAGAATCTGACTTCCCCATGAAAAGGGAAAGGATTGCCGTTCCTCCTGTGCCATACTATGGAATGATCGACTCAAAAACCGGCTATATACGGTTTACCAATTTCACCCAGGACTGCTCGGCTGATGTTAAAAATGCCCTTCTGGAACTAAAAAACAACAACCCTTCACAGATCATCCTCGACCTCAGGGGAAACCCCGGAGGACTTCTTACAGAAGCCGTCGAGATAGTCAACCTCTTTGTAGGCTCCGGTAATGATGTTGTTTCAACAAAAGGTAAGGTGAAACAGTTTGACGAGACATTCAAAACAACAAGAACCCCCGTTGACGAAGACATAGCCCTTGCAGTAATTATTAACAGAAGTTCAGCTTCAGCTTCCGAGATTGTTGCCGGTGCCATTCAGGACCTTGACAGAGGTGTTATTGTTGGTCAGCGGTCATATGGTAAAGGTCTGGTTCAGATAACCCGTCCATTGAGCTATAATACACAACTTAAAGTCACTACTGCCAAATACTATATCCCCAGTGGCAGGTGCATTCAGGCTCTTGATTTTTCACACAGGAATGAGGACGGCAGCGTTGGTTATATACCCGATTCTCTGATAACAGAGTTTAAAACAAAAAATGGCAGACCAGTAAAGGATGGTGGTGGAATTACACCAGACTACAGCGTGGCTCCGGAACCTCTGAGCCAGCTATCCACGGAACTGTATCTCAGGTACTTCATCTTTGACTTTGCTACAATGTATTACTGGTCGCATCCTGAGATTGAAAGTCCTGCTGATTTCAAATTCACTGATGCCGACTATGAGCAGTTCAAAGACTTCCTTGCATCAAGGAACTTCAGCTACAGTACTTCAACTGAAGAGTCACTTAACGAGCTTATAACTGTGGCAAAACGTGAGAAATACTATGATCTCCACAGCGAGACTTTCGAAAAGCTACAGGTTGAGCTTGCGCATAGCCTGGGACAGGATCTTGATGTTTTCAGGCAGGAGATAACCGGGCTTCTTGAGGATGAAATAATAAGCCGTTATTTTTATGAGGAAGGGGCCATTGCCTGGACGATTAACAAGGACTCTCAGATAACCAGGGCTCTTGAAGTACTCAATAATCCGGAGGAATACAGGTCGGTACTGCAGGGCAAACAATCACCCCTTAAAATGGCAGGCGGGTCGGTTTCCGGACTGGTTACCCTCTCAGGAGAATTACTTCCCGGCATGGTTATGATCTGATTCAAAATCCCTGCCCCGTAATCGCTTTTCTTCTTATCCTCCCCCGAAAGGAGGCAGGTAAGCAACTTCATCCCCGTCGCTGAGGGCAGGAGATCCGCTTATTATTTCATTGTTAAGGGCTAATCTGAAATTGTAATGTATTACTTCAGGAAAATCATCCATCACTCTGTGTAACAGATCATCAAATGATACGACACCGGTGTAGTGTTTTCTGCAGGTACCTGTAACATCGGCCAGAACTCCGAAAAAAATAACATCAATCCCCATATCCGGTTATTTTGCTTCGAGCCAGTTGGCTCCCGTACCCCAGTCGACCTTAAGTGGCACTTCGAGAGAAGCTGCACCAGTCATCTCTGTAATAACCATTTCCTTAAGTCTCTCCAGTTCAGATGGAGGCACTTCAAAAATAAGTTCGTCATGCACCTGAAGTATCATCTTTGAAGAAAAGTTTTCAGAGGTGAGCCTGTCATGGATTCTGATCATGGCTATTTTTATAATGTCTGCCGCGCTTCCCTGTATAGGTGCATTTATGGCATTCCTTTCTGCATTCCCCCTTACAACCTGGTTTCTTGAAAGGATGTCGCGCAGGTATCTCCTTCTGCCGAACATGGTTGTCACATAGCCCTTTTCCCTGGCCTTTCTTATGCTTTCATCCATATAAACCCTTACTCCGGGATAGGATGCAAAGTATCCGTCAATCAGCTCCTTAGCCTCCTTCCTGCCAATCGTAAGCCTTTCAGAGAGTCCGAACGATGATATCCCGTAAATAATGCCGAAGTTGGCTGTTTTTGCCCTGCTTCTCATCTCCCTTGTGACTTCGTCAATACCAACTCCGAAGATTTTCGAGGCCGTTGCTGCGTGTATATCCTGACCCGATCTGAAGTCATTTATCATTCCCTCGTCACCGCTCAGATGTGCCATAAGCCGTAGCTCGATCTGAGAATAGTCGGCAGCAAAGAATAGGTTTCCGTCTTCAGGGACAAAAGCTTTTCTTATCTCCCTTCCCCTGTCATCCCTTACAGGAATATTCTGGAGATTAGGGTTATTCGAGCTGAGTCTTCCTGTTGAGGCAACTGCCTGGTTAAAGGAAGTGTGTATCCTTCCGGTTTCTGTATTGATAAGCTGGGGAAGAGCCTCGACATAGGTCGACAGCAGCTTTCTCAGCCCCCTGTATTCAAGCACCTTCCCCACAATCGGATGTTTCGCGGTAAGTCTGCTCAGAATCTCCTCATTGGTAACATACTGTTTAGTCTTTGTCTTCCTTGCGTTATCGTCGAGTTTCATCCTCACAAAAAGAATATCACCAAGTTGTTTCGGGGATGAGATATTAAATCCGGTTCCCGCCAGGGTATAGATCTCCTGCTCAAGAGAGATAATGTCTTCCCTTAGCCCGGAAGCTATAGCTTTCAGATCTTCTTCATTAAGTTTGACCCCATTTCTCTCCATCGTTGCCAAAACCCTTATAAGAGGCATTTCAATAGTCTCAGCCAGCCGGGTAAGTTCAACTTCCCGGAGCCGGGGTCTGAAAACTGTTGCCAGCTGCATAGTCACATCGGCATCCTCGACGGCATATTCCCTGAGCTGTTCATCCGGAACCGACCGCATGTTAAGCTGGTTTATGCCCTTTCCACCTATAAGTGATTCAATATGTACAGGAGAGTACGAAAGATAGGTCTCAGCCAGTAAGTTCATATTATGCCTCATATCCGGTTCAAGAAGATAGTGGGCAATCATGGTGTCGAAAAGATTTCCCCTGACACTGATTCCGTAACCTGCAAGTACCTGGATATCAAACTTAAGGTTCTGTCCCGTTTTAACTATACCGGGGTTCTCAAAAAGAGGTCTTACCAGTTCAAGTAATTGCATGGTTTCTTTCCTTGATTCAGGGAAGCGTATCAGATAACCAGACCCTTTTTCCCATGAAAAGGCAAGGGCTACAAGCTCAGAGGTCAGAGCATCCAGCCCGGTGGTTTCGGTATCAAAACAGATCTCCCCGAGGGAAGAAGCCTCCTTTACAAATTCCCTTATCTCTTCTTCGCCCCCCAGCAGGCGATAGTTATGTTCAATGGAGTCTATCGACCTGAGGACTGACTCCTGTACTGTCGTCGTCTCCTGTCCTCCGAATAAGGTTCCCTGCATGGAGTCAGAAGGCTGATCACGCGAACCGGTTTTCTGAAGGGTGTTATCAGCCTTTTTTTCAGTACTTCCCGTTATCCTGGCAGCTATGGTTCTGAACTCAAGCTCATCAAAGAGCCTTAGTAGCTTTTCATTATCGGGCTCCTTTTTCTCAAGGTCTTCTTCATCAAACTCAACGGGCACATTAAGCTCTATAGTAGCAAGTTTCTTGGAAAGAATGATCTTTTCACTATTGTCCCGGATGATATCACTCAGCTTGCCCTTCAACCTGTTGCTGTTGTTTATGACCTCTTCTGCGCTGCCAAATTCCTCAACCAGTTTCATGGCAGTCTTGGGACCCACCCCGGGTGCCCCGGGGATATTGTCTGAAGAGTCACCCATCAGTGCAAGGATATCAATCACCTGCTCAGGCCTGCTGACACGAAACTCCCGCTTCACCTCCTCCTCGCCCCAGATGACCGACTCATTGCCGCTGCGGGAAGGTTTGAACATATAAACACCATCACCGACAAGCTGTGCAAAATCCTTGTCAGGAGTCATCATATATGTCGTAAACCCGCGCGCCGATGCTTTCTTTGCCAGAGTTCCAATAATGTCGTCTGCTTCGAATCCGGGATATTCAATGGCGGGAATACGGTATGCTTCAAGCAGCCTTCTAATGTAAGGGACGGCCTTTTTTATATCCTCAGGGGTCTCGTCCCTGGTGCCCTTGTACTCACTGAACATCTCGTGACGGAAAGTAGGCGCAGGAGTGTCAAACACCACGGCAATATGTGTGGGGTTCTGTTTCTGGAGTACTTCCCCGAGTGTCAGGAGAAAGCCGAATATTGCAGAAGTATTAAAGCCCTTACTTGTTATCCTTGGGTTTTTTATAAAGGCATAGTATGATCTGAAAACAAGGGCATAAGCATCAAGCAAAAAGAGTTTCTTTGTGTGGTTCTCTTGCATATTTTATTTATTGATTATCTGAGGCATACCATTCTGCATATGAAGTAGCGGTTTCGTACAGTTTAAGACTGTGAAGTTCAACTCCGCCCGGAAGGTTTTCTGCTATCCTGACAGCAAAGTCGGCGACCAGATTTTCGCATGTTGGCTGATAGTCAAGAAAAACTATGTTTCCAAAGATACTGCCGGAGAAATCATTGCTTTTTTCCCTGAAAGATGAAGAAAGCGCTACAGCATGGTCAAAAACGTTTATGATTTCCTTTTCAACAATCCGTTTAAGGTCAGAGAAATCCATCACCATACCGTTTTTGGGGTCTCCCTGTTTCTGTGACGGATAACCTGAGAGTGTAACAAAGAGTCTGTACGAATGGCCATGTATATTGCGGCATGGTCCGTCATAATCCTTAAGCACATGGGCCATCTCAAAGGAGAACTCCCTGCTGATTCTTATTTTCTGGGTCATATGGATTTATTCTTGCCTGGTTACTATGCAAAGGTAACCAATCTGTAGCAGAAAAGTTTAACCGATTGTTACCGGACGTTGTATAAATATGTTATAATAATCATAAAGATATACCAGTCATGTATTTATTACGTATCTTTGTTGCCTTATCAAAAACTTTACCCGGATGAGTGACAAGAGTTTAAAGCTGACATTTCCATCTTTATTCAATGAGACGCTGAGAAAGCATGCAGGGTGTAATGCGTATGCTTATGTAGGGGAGACTCCAAAGACTTATGAGACTGTTGCCAGGGAGATCAGGGCTTTATCGGCCATGCTGGAGAAAGCCGGGATCAGATATGGCAGCAAGGTTGCCATTCTGAGTTCAAACATGCCCAACTGGGGCATAGCCTATTTCTCAATAACCTTCACCGGAGCTGTGGCTGTACCTATACTTCCCGACTTTTCACCCACCGAGGTTGCAAATGTACTTGAGCATTCTGAAGCTGAAGTACTCTTTGTATCCTCAAACCTCCAGCACAAGGTTGAAGATTACAATGGAGATAATCTGAAGACGGTTATCGTCTCGGATGATTTTTCGGTGCTTAAGACCGATGTGAAGGATCTTAATTTTGATCTGTCGGCTGTTCCGCAAACCACATATGAGGTTGAGGAAGAAGACCTTGCTTCTATCATCTATACTTCAGGTACAACAGGCAGGTCGAAGGGTGTCATGCTGACGCATAAGAATATTTCATTCAATGCCATCAAAGGAGGCAGGATTCAGCCTATTGATGAAACTGACAGGTTTCTTTCGGTGCTGCCCCTTTCACATACCTATGAAAACACCCTGGGTCTTATTTTCCCAATGACAGGCGGGTCGTGTGTCTACTATCTCCGCAAGCCTCCGACGCCAACGGTTCTGATTCCGGCTATGGCTGAGGTTAAGCCTACTTTGATGCTTACGGTTCCCCTGATCATGGAAAAGATCTATTTCAACAAGATACTTCCCTCCTTCAATGACAAAAAGATACTGAGCCTTCTTTACAGGATCACCTTCATAAGGAAGAAACTGAATGCCATTGCCGGTAAGAAGCTGTACCAGACCTTTGGAGGGCATCTTAAATTCTACGGTATAGGCGGAGCCAAACTTAACAAATCGGTTGAGAGATTTTTGATTGAAGCCAGATTTCCTTATGCCATCGGTTATGGACTTACAGAGACATCTCCCCTCCTTGCCGGTGCAAGTCCTGCAAATTCAGTTTTCGATTCCACAGGACCTGCCATTGAAGACATTGAACTTAAAATCAATGATCCGGATAAAAATACCGGGGAAGGCGAAATCTGGGCACGCGGACCTAATATCATGAAAGGATATTACAAGGAACCTCTCCTTACAAGTGAAGTAATTACTCCTGACGGATGGTTTAAAACCGGCGACCTGGGAGTTATGGACAGCAGAAATAACCTTTATATCAAGGGCAGGCTTAAAAACATGATAGTCGGCGCCAGCGGCGAGAACATATATCCTGAGGAGATTGAGTCAATAATAAACAACTTCCGTTTTGTTGTTGAATCACTGGTAATACAGCAGAAAGGGAAGCTTGTTGCCTACGTACATCTTAATATGGAGGAACTCGAGAAGAAATATCAGAGCCTTAAGGAAGACATGTCGAGGCAGTATTCAGATAAGAAGGAAGAACTGCTTGCTGAACTTAAGGAATATGTCAACTCCAAGGTCAGCAAATTCAGTCAGATCAACAAGGTTGTCTTCCAGCAGGTTCCCTTCCAGAAAACTGCAACACTAAAGATCAAACGTTTCCTCTATACCTGACGTAACAATTTTCAGGTTAACAGAATAAAAAAAATCCGTCCCATAGAAATATGGAGACGGATTTTTTTATAATAGTTTTATAAAAACCTTTTTACCTTACGGCCTGAGCATATCTCCTGCTCACCTCTTCCCAGTTTACAACGCTCCAGAATGCCTCAACATAATCGGGCCTTCTGTTTTGGTACTTAAGATAATAAGCATGCTCCCAAACGTCGAGTGAAAGCAGGGGGGTTCCCTTTACTGAAGCGACATCCATAAGGGGATTGTCCTGGTTTGGAGTACTGGTCACGGCAAGTTTCTTACCCGGTGTCAGTACCAGCCAGGCCCAGCCACTTCCGAACCTTGTCTTTGCGGCATTTCCGAACTGCTCTTTGAATTTATCGAACGAACCAAATGCTTCAACAATGGCATCACTGAGCTCCTTTGAAGGACCTTCCGATTTGGCTGCAAGATTATTCCAGAAAAAGACATGGTTGTAAAAACCACCGCCATTGTTCCTTACAGCATCGCCTGATTCTGAAACTTTGGCAAAGATCTCGTAAATAGTAAGATTGTCAAGCGGAGTGTCTTTTACGGCAGCTACAAAGTTATTAAAATAAGCGCGGTGATGCTTGTCGTAGTGAATCTCCATCGTACGTGCATCTATGTAAGGTTCAAGCGCGTCGTAGGCATATGGTAATGCCGGAAACTGGTGAATGTCAAATTTATCCATGGTTGCTTTGTTTTGATCTCCGGGCTCTGCAGAAAAAGTGTTTATCGTAAAGAGAAAAGCCAGAACCCCGGAAAATGTTACTTTTAAAATCTGTTCCTTTTTCATGATTTGAATTTTTTAATTAAACAACTGTACCGATATATTGTTCACAAGGCTATTCTGACAAACAACTGGCAAACCAGGCTGAAGCCCTTCTGTTGACGGATAAATACTTTTATTGTAAATTTACCGTTATTCTGAAAATTAATAAACATCTTTATGAAGTCAGGTAAACCACTGTTATATTCGGGGTTAAGTGATTTGCACCCTTGAATTATGAGTGTTACCCGACTGAATTTCAGGTTTATCTTTATTTAAAATACATGACAATGAAAAGCTTTTTAAAACAGGCCCTTGTTATACTTCTTTCAGTTATCCTCATAACAGGCTGCAGGAAGGACAAAGACAAAGGTGATCCGCCCGTTCTGCCTCCTTCAGAAAGCATGTTTATAGACTTCAGTAATTTTTTGCCCGGTAAGAAATCTGACAGTTTCGAGGCGTTTAAAGGTACCCCAACCTCAAACTGGGATTACGCTTCAGGTGTGGCACTTATCTGGAGGGCCGTAATAAACACTACCCTGGCCGTTCCGGTCAAAGCCTTCCAGTTAGCCATTGGAAAAACCCCGGTTTATATTGACGATAACACATGGCAATGGAAATATGATGCTTCCATTTCAATCGATAACGTCACCATTATCTATAAGGCCAGGCTTACGGGACAGGTCCGCGATAATGATGTACTCTGGAAGATGTATCTGGCTAAGGAAGGCACCAATCCCTTCAGTGAGTTTATCTGGTTTGAAGGAACTTCTCTTAAAGACAGAACGGGAGGTCAGTGGACCCTTAAACAGGGACCTGCAGATCAGGTTCCGATTCTCAGGATTGACTGGACAGGCACAGGATCCGATATTTCAACTGTGAAATATACATATATAAGGAATGATAATCCTTTTAAGGACAGCTATATTGAATTCGGCCACGGAATCTCCGGCCCCTATAACGCCTATTACAACATTAACTTCCTGGAGAACGACCAGTTTGCTGATGTAGAGGTCAAATGGAACACATCCGACAAAACCGGCCGGGTAAGGGCTCCCCTGCATTTTCCAACTTCCGACTGGTACTGCTGGGACGGTAACTTCAACAATGTGGAATGTGAGTTTTAGTACAGGAAGCAGGCTATAGAATAAATCTTAAGGAGGATGGACCAGGTTCATCCTCTTTCATTTATACTGTCATTCTGTCTGCGCCTCCCTGCTTTAATCTGGCTTAAGAATGAACCACTGATACACAAGTCGTGAACTATTCTGCGGCCTTTACGCTATCCAATAAATGCCTGACAGGCATTGTGAAATAACTATTTTTTACTATTTTGTGACCCTTAAATTGAATAAACAGATGTCGTTGGGCAAGAAGGCTTTACTCGTAATAATACTTATACTGATAGCAGACCAGGTTCTCAAGATATGGATTAAGACAAATCTTGTAATCGGTCAGGAGATCCCATTATTCGGTGACTGGGGAATGATACATTTCATTGAAAACAACGGGATGGCCTTCGGTATGGAAATGGGAGGAAAGACAGGCAAATTCATACTAAGTATTTTCAGGATAATAGCCATTATCGGAATCGGTTTCTTTCTTAATTCGATAATAAGGAAAAAAGCATCAGCAGGACTTATAATTGCCGTCAGTGCAATTATGGCGGGAGCCATTGGAAATATTATTGACAGTGCTTTTTATGGAATAATCTTCAGCGAAAGTTATAATCAGACGGCAGTCCTTTTTCCTCCTGAAGGTGGATACTCTTCCTTCCTGCACGGTAGGGTTGTGGATATGTTTTATTTCCCGGTTATAAATACTACATGGCCCGACTGGTCGCCGGTAAACCAGGGCCAGTCACT
>JAVEZD010000069.1:0-11163 GCA_034003165.1 Bacteroidales bacterium
TAAGAGAAACAGATGATCTTTTTGTCAGGTCACCCGATATGACGACTATCCTCAGTTCGGTAAAGTTCAGCGGAACTACCTCAGGAGGACTGTCGGTGGGCCTTGTCGAAAGTGTTACAGGAAATGAGTTTGCAAGGATCAGTGATGAGGATGGAAACAGAAGTTCTGTAAAGGTGGAACCTCTGACCAACTATACCGTTGCCAGAATCCAGAAGGGCTATAATGCCGGGACAACTGTAATCGGTGGTATGCTTACATCAACCAACCGTGTTATAAAGGATGAACAACTCGAGTTTCTGCCTACTGATGCTCTTACGGGAGGCCTTGATCTCATTCACCGCTTCAGGGATAAGGAGTTTTATGTAGATGCCAGTCTGGTCGGAAGCTATGTGAAGGGCAGCAGGGAGGCAATGGACCTTCTTCAACGGTCATCAGCGCGTTATTACCAAAGACCCGGCGCCGGATATCTCGGTTATGATACCTCCAGGACAAGCCTGGGAGGTTATGGGGGAAAGATAAGAATCGGTAAGGGATCAAAGGGATTCTGGAGATACTCTACAGGGGTCAACTGGTTGTCTCCGGGACTTGAACTTAACGACCTGGGTTATATGAGGACAGCTGATGAGATAGAGCAGGAGAACGAACTCAGTTATTTCGTCAACCAGCCGGTATCCATATTCAGATCTTACAATGTTACGCTTGACCAGTTCAACAAATGGAACTTCAACGGGACCTATCTTGGTTCGGGTGCCAGGCTGTCTTTCTCTTCAGGATTCATGAATCAATGGAACTTCTCCACTAACCTTATCTTCAACGGCAGGAGTACTGACACAAGGATACTGCGGGGAGGTTACAACATGCTTGTCCCGTCATCTTTCATGTCATCATGGTCGCTCAGGACCGATCCTTCAAAAAATGTCACCGGCCGTTTAGGGTTCTCTTACGACAGGTCGGGAAACAACGCCGGCTCGGGATATGCCTTTGAACCATCGATAACAGTAAGACCCTTCGATATGCTGCGATTTGTCCTTAGCGGCACCTACGAAAGAAATACAAATGAACTTCAGTATGTTGGGGTCAGGAATTATCTCGATGACTACAGGTTTATACTGGGAAGGATGGACCAGAAGACACTGGGACTCACCCTGAGGGTAGACCTTAATATCACTCCCGAATTCTCGGTCCAGTATTATGGCAGTCCCTTTATCTCACGGGGAACCTACTCTGATTTCAAGAGGGTAACCGATCCCCTGGCCGATGACTATAATAGTCGTTTCAGCGTATTCAGTGATCCTGTAATCCAGTCAGATAACTCATATGCACTCGACGAGAACAACGATATGATTATAGATTATACAATAGGGAATCCCGATTTCAATTTCCATGAGTTCAGGTCAAACCTTGTAGCAAAATGGGAGTACAGGCCGGGATCATATCTTTATCTTGTGTGGTCGAGCGACCGGTCGGGACGTACTGCTGATTCGCGGGCCTCTGTAGGTGAGTCGTACAGTCAGCTCCGCGATGTGTTCCCTGGTAATATTTTTCTTATCAAGCTGAACTACTGGTTTTCACTTTAAGGAGACTATGGGCTAAAGTTCAGGGATGAACTTATTGAGATAAAACAAACGTAAAAAAAACACTGATGGCTCTTTCGCCTGAAAAGGCAGTTGTTTTAAGAAATTTACTTCTTGTTGGCTCTGGTGGTTTCCTGGGCAGCATAGCCAGGTATTATGTCTCCAGGCTTAACCTTCTGGTTGATGTTCTTTCGGTTCCTGCCGGAACGCTCCTGGTAAACGTAGCTGGCAGCTTCCTTATTGGGTTCCTTGCCGGAGTGTCTGACAAATCGGACATCCTGCCCGGAGAGTGGAGACTTTTCCTGATGACAGGCCTGTGTGGAGGGTTTACCACTTTTTCTTCGTTTACAAATGAAAGCATGGTGCTGCTCCATAACGGACAGATGCTGTCATTTCTTTTATACACCGGACTGAGCCTTTTCCTGGGACTGGCTGCAGTGTTCCTGGGATTTTCACTGACAAATCTTTTATAAAATGGAAAGTTCTGCCAACAGCATTATGAAGATTTATGCCAGCACTACCGACAAAATCGGGATGAGGCTTTTATACGAATACGTTGTTAATCTTGCCCGTGTAAGAGGAATTGCCGGCGTTACAGTCTACAGGGGCATCATGGGATATGGCCGTAGCAGCACTATAAGTTCTTCAAAATTCTGGGAACTTACTGAGAAGCTGCCTGTGGTTGTTGAAATCATTGACAACACTGTGGTGCTTGAGGATTTCTACAGAATTCTTGAACCCGATCTTCTTAAAATGCCTAAAGGATGCCTGGTTACCTTCGACCCGGTTACCATAAGGTTGTTAAAAGCAGGGATGGGGGCTGAAGGCAAAGATGAATCATGACCGGCAAAAAAGATTAAAGGAGGCAGTTGTATGCAGGGATATCTGAATCCGGCACTGGTCACATGTTTTTACTGTGTTCATCCTGAAAATCTGTCTGACAATCAAATAAAGCTATTCTTTCTTGGTTTCGCTTATAAAAATTCACATTTTTGTGTTGCAGATTTTACAACCTTTTAATTAAAGGCTTTTTGTGATTTTCATCTGTTTAATATCCGTTCAAAATGAAAATTCTGATTTGTGAGGATAATCCGCTGGCCATGAGAACACTCTCGGTAGTCCTCGAGCGTGAAGGATATCAGACTGACACTGCTGCTGATGGCAATGAAGCTATTGAATATCTTCAGAAGAACGATTATGATCTTCTGGTTGTTGATATTCATCTGCCTTACAGAAGCGGTCTTGAACTGGTTAAGTTCGTCAGGTCGGAACAGGAAAAGGATACCCCGGCACTGATACTTACGGCTTTCAGTGATCCGCAGATGCAAAGGCAGGCCAAGGAACTTGGAATTCACGGATATATAGTCAAACCCTTTGATCCGGCCGATCTGGTTGCAAGGATCAGGTCAATTCTCAACGGATAGATTATGCGTAAATCGATCTTTTATATAATATTCCTTTCACTCATGCTGGTTACCGGCATGGGTCAGGCTTTTTCGCAGGAGATAACTGATCCTGAAGCTGAGTTTTCAAGGATCAGGGAAGTGGCTTTTGCCGGTAATTATGATGAGGCTGTAGCGTCGGCAAGGAAACTTGTAAAAGCTTTTCCCGATTATGGCGACGCCAGGATATTGCTTGGCAGGATCCTGGGCTGGCAGAAGAACTATGAAGAGGCAGGAGCGGTTATTGATACACTGCTTCTCACAGAGCCCGGTAATGCTGATGCCCTTGCGGCCCGGAGTGACATTACCCTCAGGTCGAAAGAGAGTACCCCGGTCGCCACTGATCTGAGACTGGGCTATTTCTTCGATACCTTCAATGAACCTTACGAGCGTTTCTGGCAGGTCTTTAAAGCCGGTGCAGGTCACAGGTTCGGCTGGGGGCAGCTGGCAGGAGGAGTTAACGTTGGTAATGTACGGATAGGTAATCCGTTGACCGACAATGCCACCGAACTGCAGTTTGAGGCTGAGGCCTGGCCTACTCTGGGGAAGAAGAACTATGCCTGGCTCTCATACGCCTACAGCCCGGGTACCTATTTCCCGACCCACAGGGCGGCAGCTGAGTTATGGCAGGTACTTCCTGCAGGATGGGCTCTGTCTGCCGGAGTGAATTACTATTATTTCGACCGTAATACCTTTATTGCCATGGCATCTGTTGAAAAGTATGCCGGGAATTACTGGTTTTCACTTAAGGGATTTATGTACTTCAAGGATGAAGGTCCTACTACATCAGTATATTTTAATGCCAGAAGGTATTTCAACGACAAGGATTATCTGCAGCTTACCCTTGGAACCGGTACAGCTCCCGATGAACCTTTCGATATACAGGCCGACCTGATGAGACTTAATGCCCACAGTGTGAGACTGGCATGGAACTTCTCAGCAACACCCAGGCTTATGGTTCGTCTTGGGGGCGGATATTCAATTGAGGAATATGCTGAGGAGGAATGGAGGAACAGATTCGAAGGCGGTATATCACTGTCATATGCAATTAAAATGAAGTGATGAAACCAAAGATTGTCATATTGTTCCTCCTGCTGCTGATTCCGGGAATAAGGCTTAGATCTGCTGTCCAGATATCAGATACCGTGCTTGTGACAGAGACCGCCTCAGGCGAGTCCGATGCTGACGTGGCAGAAGCTGTTGAAGAGATCATTTCCACCACTTTTGACCGTTTTTCGGGCGATAGTTACACTTACCAGCTTGGTGCTTTCAGGTTCAGATCGAATGCTGAAGCCATCCTTAAGCTGGCAAAAAACTATATCGACGGCAATGCAATAATGGTAGAAGAGGATGGGCTTTTCAAGGTCAGGGTTACCAGGATGCCTGAGAGTTATACATCTACCACCCGTGGAGGAAGACAGCCTGAAACGGTTCCTGCCTTAAATTCAGAGCCTCCCGCCGGGGAAAGTACAGGGGATTCTCTTTTGGCAGATACGGCTTATACTGCCACAGCTACCCCTTCGGATTCAGTCAGCAGTTACAGGAAGCTGACTGAAGTATCGGATCTGGCTCAGGAAGCGGTAAACAATATAATCTTCATAAAAGGCGACAGCCCCTGGCTCAGAAGGATAACATACCTGGGCAAGTCAATGGCTCTGGTTAATGCACTGATCATTACAATAATGATCAGTATTATCACCATGATGGTACTCCTTGTCTTCATTCTTCTCAACAGAAAAAGACTTGAGAAACAGGAGAGGCTTATCCAGTACCTTAAGGAGAAATACCAGGGACTTATAATAGATTACCTTTTCGGCAATGCCCAACCTGATGATTTTAAACCTATAGCTTCTGATAACTACAGGCGGCAGGTGCTTGTTGACCAGATGATTGATGTGAGTGAGAACCTTAAGGGTGACGATGAGAAAAAACTTTTTACACTTTATAAGCAGCTTGGCCTCGACAGGGACTCTGTAAGAAGGGCGAGAGACCGGCGCTGGCACAAGAAGATAAAAGGTTTCAGGGAGCTGGCTTTCATGAATATTAAAGATGCCAATGATGCAATATTCAAGGCACTCGACTCAAAAAATGAGATCCTTAGAATGGAAGCTCAGATAGCTCTTGTACGGCTGAGTGATGATGATCACTTCGCATTCCTTTCAGATCTTAAAAGACCTTTTTCACTGTGGGAACAGATCACCCTTCATGAACTCATTATTCAACATGATATTCCTGTCCCATCATTCAGCAAGTGGCTGGGTTCTTCAAACCCAACTGTGGTAATGTTTTGTCTCAGAATGATCAGGGAATTTAAACAGAAAGATGCTGAAGAAGGAATCAGAGCCCTCTTCGATCATCGTTCTATTGAGGTTAAGCAGCTTGCCATTCAGGTGGCCGGCGATCTGGACATGAGGTCCACCCTTGAACCCATGAAAAAAATGTACAAGGATCAGGAGTACAAGGTTTGTCTTGAGATTGTAAGGTCAATGGGGAAGATGCCCGACCCTTCGATGCTGGGATTCCTTAAGCTTGTTCTCGACAAGGAAGATGACGTTCAGCTTCAGATTGAGGCTACAAAAGCGATTGAGAACAACGGGGAGGAGGGCGTACGGGCCCTTGTTAAACTTATGAAATCGGAATATAAGAACTATAACATCATTGTCAGGCATGTGCTTGACAGAAGGATTTATTAACAGCTGACATGGCATTCGTATTTGCAAATATTATCTTCATTATTACCCTGATAATCTTCGGGTCGTATCTTCTGCTCGGGATCTTTTCAGCCATAGCCCTGAGAAAGTATCTCAGAAAGAACAGTTATATAAACTATAACTCTCTTGTTCTGTCACCACTGAGCCCTAAGATCACCATTATAGCACCGGCCTTCAACGAAAGTAAAACTATTATTGACAATGTAAGAACGCTCTTGTCGCTGTACTACAACAACTATGAGGTTATTCTTGTCAATGACGGATCGACCGACGATACCTTCACCAAGGTAAAGGATGCCTATGAGCTTATCAGGGTGAACTACTATTTTGACTACAGAATCCCCTGCGAAAGGATAAGAGGTGTTTACAGGTCAAAGAACCCTTCGTACAACAGGCTCACGGTGATTGATAAGAACAACGGCGGCAAGGCCGACTCACTCAACGCAGGGATCAATATCTGCCAGAGCAGTCTCTTCGTATCAATAGATGCCGATTCGATCATTGAACCGGATTCCATTCTGAAACTTGTCAAGCCTTTCCTTGAAGAGAAGGAGAAAAAGGTTATAGGCAGTGGAGGGGTAATAAGGATAGTCAACTCGTGCGATGTCGAACGGGGCCATATAAGGGAGGTCCATATTCCCAAACAGATACTCCCGCGGCTACAGGTTCTTGAATATACCCGTGCTTTTCTCCTTGGCAGGATGGCCTGGAGTCAGCTCGACGGACTTATGCTGATTTCTGGGGCCATGGGTATTTTCGACAGGGAGACGGTTATCAAATGTGGTGGTTATAGTGTCAAGACTGTTGGTGAGGACATGGAACTAGTACTTCGTATGAGAAGGTACATGGCTGAGAATGAACAGGCTTATGAGGTGACCTATATTCCCGACCCGCTTTGCTGGACTGAGGTGCCTTCAGACTTCAAATCTCTTAGGAAACAAAGGACCAGGTGGACCAGAGGTCTGGTCGAATCGCTTAGAACACATAAAAAGATGTTCCTGAATCCGAAATACGGAAGGCTTGGCATGCTGGGTTACCCCTACTGGTTATTTTTTGAATGGGCTTCTCCGCTTATAGCCTTCGGAGGATTTGTATATACTATTTACCTTATTCTGACACACTCTCTTTTCTGGCCTTTTTACCTTCTTCTCTTCACCTTTGTCTACACATTTGCCGTTAGCCTCTCAACATGGGCAGTGCTTTTCGAGGAGATCACCTTCCATAAATACCGCAAGAAGAGGGATATTCTAAAACTGCTTGCTTCATCACTGCTTGAACCTTTTATCTATCCCATCCATACTTATTTTGCAGTAAGGGGTAATATTGAGGCACTGAGAGGCAAGAAAGGCTGGGGCCATGCTGAGAGAAGCGGTTTCGATAAAAAGAAAAAAAAGGCACCGCTATTCCCGTCGGCAGCAAAAGCTTAATCAACGAAATCAGGGATAGGAGCTATTCCTTCCGATACTATCTGCAGAGATTTCTTTTCCCTTGTTATTGTCGGAGGTACAATAAGCCAGGGTTCCCAGTTATACCTGTCGAGGGTTGATGTTACTATCCCCCTGTGATAAACCGAAAGGGCTATCCCATCGGAGGACGTGGTGAAGATGTCATAGTTATAACCGCCGTCATAGCTCTCAGCCCCGTTTATAATCTTCATCTGTGTCGGATCATGGAAATATAGCATCGTCCATGGGATTCGTATTATCATGCTGTTCCCCGACCATGCTACGGCACTTCTCTCACCTTTGGTAAATGAAATATTGTTTTCAACAGGCAGCCTGCCTATCTCCTGACTTGTCAGTTCAAAGCCGTCGTTAATCCATTCCATAATCCTCCAGGATGCATCGTCACTGTTAAGAGTCATGAATTTCTGAACCGAATGATCAGAAAGGTCAAACCTGGGGGTCAGCCCTTTCATGTCGTACGACCCTGTGACGCAGTAAAGACTGCTATCGTTGCCCAAAACTACCTGAAGGAGGAACTCGGACCGGTTAACAAGCTGTTTTTCATTCGGCAGCTGCGACTCGCCAGTTGATGCCCGGTAGGTATCAAAGGCTATCATTACGGTGTCTCCCGGCGAGAAAGCTGAACTGCTAATAAGCTTGACCATGAACCAGCTGTTATCATGGGTGGCCTCAATCCTGTTGACCGGACCTGAAAGCCTGTCGGTGTGATATGCAACATATGGCAATACACCTGTCTGGTCGTAACTTACAAGTCCGAAATTCTGTTCGGGCGAGGTCAGGTTATGCCACAGCTGCCTGGTCGGTATCAATCCTTCCCCGGTGACTATACCCAGGGCTTCAAGATACGACACTATCCATGTGGGCTTGAACCACTCGTCCATCCAGGCGAACATAAACCCGCCGGCACAACCGGCTTCAACAATATTTTGCATCATCCTCACATTCTTTTCCCCCTGCTGCCTCTCAGAATAACCTCCGTGATGCATTTCACTGTACGACTGGTGGGCACTCCCCCAGCTTGACGGTACACCAAACTCAGCAATAACAAGAGGTATGTCATTGTAATGCTCCTTCATGGCGCTGAGATAGCCCAGATAGCTGTTGGGACCTTCGGCATCACTGTAAGAAAGGTATCCGGGTTCCTGGCTTATGAAATTAGGGTAGTAGGGATAGGCATGGTAACTTGCAAAGATCCCGGGTTCTGAAGACCGGCCACTGATCTTTGTGATATCAAAATCAGCAAGATCTTCATCGGTATATATCTCAGTCGGGTGCCCGAGCGGATCAAGGGTTGGCCAGCTGGAGATACTCACAGGCCTTCTGACTGAGTATCTGCCGTCCTCATATTTTACTGTTTCATCAAGCATCTCAGTTATAAAGACTTCAGTTGCCGAGGCGGCGTTTATGCTGAACCGGTTACCGGTGAACGAGGTAAGTGTCGGATTGTTTAAATCTGTTGAGTCAATCTCCTGGGGACTGATCTCCCTTCCCAGGATATACCCGGCGGTCCATTGCGACACATCGGTAAGATATCTTCCGTATGCCTTTCCGTACCTGAAAGCAAGATCCCCCTTTCCGTGGACACAGTCAATGACTTCCCTGATGTCATTAAGAAATGCTGACCTGCGGTTTATTAGATCATACGACCATGGATCGTATCTGTCCTCAACCTCCTCAAGCCATATCCCCTGAAAAAGTAACAGGGGATTTTCGGGATGCCGGTAGTTATATTCTGCCAGCTTTTCATAAAAAACCGGGGGATGAAGGGTATAGATCCTTATTGAATTGAATCCTGCTTCACCCATCATTTTTATCCATTCTTCATAGGTATCTCCGCTGATGGCATAGGCAATTTCGCCGGGGAAGGTCCCGGGAGGAGATGATCCAAGGTTTATGCCTTTAAGCATAAGCGACCTGTAGTCTGAACCATCATGCATTGCAATATTGTTGCCCAAAGTCCTGAAAGGAACTTCCTGTTGTGGGGTCAGTGTGAAATCAATAACCGTATCGCGCGAAACGACAATATCTGTAAGCCTAATTGAGTAGTACCCGTTCCGTTCCACGGAAGTGATAACAGGGAGGGGCCTTTCACCCGCTGGCTTTGTCACCACAGGTTCCACCATTACAGGTTCAAGTGAGGAAGCGCCTGAAAATGATGTAAATCCTTCAGCCTTGACAAGCCTGCCTGAAAGAGTGGTACCCTTGAAGTTTACGGCATAAATATAAAATCCAGGTTTCTGGGGAGCTCCGTTCTGATTGCATCCGTCCCATACGATCCTGTAGCTTCCAGGGGGCACTGCCGGAAAGTGAAGCTCCGTTACCTTCTGTCCCGACAGATTGTATACCGCAAACCGGATATCACCGGGGGTATTGATTATAACCGGGACATATACTGATCCTGAAAAGGGATTTGGGAAGGGGTTGCCGGACTGGAAAGTACCCGCACGGTCATCATAGATACCGGAGATCCTTAGAGAATAGGTGCCGTCGTTGCCCGTTATGGCTGCATAGTCTGTAGTTCCCGTGGTCATCAGGATCCTGGCACCTGATACAATAGCTCCGTTGATATCAGTTACCGTACCGGTAATGAAATGGTCTGAAGCAATAATATCTGCTGCTGCACTAATAAACAGGAAGGTATAAAGTATCCTTATTTTAAGGGATGATTGTTTCAGGAAGCTCATAAATCTGCTTTGCCGGTAACTTTTAATTCAGCCAAATTTAGCAAAAAGGTGTTATTAATCATTATTTTTAAGCCATATTAAGTGGCTTTTTACAGCCCTATCCCATAAAACTTTGAAAGGTTGCCTGCCTGAGCTATTGATTCTGTACGATGACGTCATGAAGTTTTCAGGAATAGTTTATATATTGCAGAAAAAAGAGCATGAATCTTTTAAAGAGATTTATACCCCCCGACAGGTGGAAACTTCCGGTACTTATTGTATCGGCCCTGTTTACGGGTCTTTTTCTTTTTGCCTTTTATATCTCTAATGCTCCTTCATATCTGGGAGATAAGTCCGAGACCTGTGTAAACTGCCATATTATGGCGCCACAGTATGCTACATGGTACCACAGTTCGCACAGGGAATGGACCAACTGCAACGAATGTCATGTACCCCACAATAATATCCTTAATAAGTATTATTTCAAGGCAAAGGATGGATTGCGGCATGCTACCATCTTCACTCTCAGAAAGGAACCCCAGGTCATTTTTATTAAGGATGCCGGGAGAGAGGTTGTTCATACAAATTGTATACGTTGTCATGAAGAACTCCTTACAGACAGCAGGTTACTCAGCTATAATACAGTGACCCATGAATCGAGGATGGAACGGAAGTGCTGGGAGTGCCACAGGGAGACCCCGCATGGCAGGGTCAACAGCCTTTCAAGCGTACCCAATGCACGTGTGCCCCTTCCCGGGTCCGTTGTTCCGGAATGGCTGAAGCGTTTTACAGAAAACAGAAACAATAAATAATGCAAGTATGAAATCAGTTCAGGATCTTTTAAAGGAGAAACCGTGGCTGGGATGGCTGCTCTTTCTGGTTACTGCAGGCGTTGTGTTTTTACTCGGCCTTCTGGCCTCATCAATTATTGAGCGAAGGTCCGAAGCAGTATTTGCCTATTCGCCTGAAGTGAAGTTCTCACCTTTTGAACCAAGAAATGAAAAATGGGGGGAATTATTCCCGAGGGAATACGATTCATACATTAAAACAGCCGATACCTCCTTCAAAAGCAAGTATAACGGGAGCGCCGATGTGGATATGCTTGAAGAATCACCAGGGATGGTGGTCCTTTGGGCCGGATATCTTTTCTCAAGAGATTATAACCAGGGTAGGGGTCATTACTATGCCATCGACGACATCCGGAAAACACTGAGGACAGGTTCTCCCTCTGAAGGGGTCGCAAGTCCCCAGCCCAATACATGCTGGGCTTGCAAGAGCCCGGATGTTCCCAGGCTTATGAATCAGAT
>JAVEZD010000070.1:0-11069 GCA_034003165.1 Bacteroidales bacterium
TGAAAGTAGAGTTTGATTATCAATATGTTAGTTTTAGGTTAGGGTTGTTAGGTAAGTCAAGTTAATCAAACGATGGCAGGCATCAGAAATTAATTTAAAAATATCCTCTGCTCTGCCTGCCATTTTAATGGAATAATAGTTTCATTTCATAACTTCTTACATCAACCCTTAAGAAGACGTGTATAAAGCTTATTATTAATTATTTGTAATTTAAGATATTAACCTTACCGATAACACCAGAAACAAATAAATGCTAAGTCTACAAGAAATTGAAACTATAGAACGCTATTTAAAGGGCGAAGCCGACAAAAAAGATACCGATTTTGTAAAATCCCTTTTTACGGATGGGGAAAACAATAAGTCTTTTATTAAATACTTAAAAGATGACTGGGGCAAGACTCTTATCGAAGGATCATCATCAGACCATAACTTAGATATTGTTCTCGGGAAAATTCACAGGATAATAGAATCAGAAGAAAAGAAAAGGAGAAAAAGAAAGATAAGGCGAGCTATCATTGTTTACAGGAAAATAGCTGCCGTTGCATTTATCCCCCTGTTTATTGCCGGAATATATTTTTCAAGAAACACCGGAAAAACAAAAATAGGAAAAGAGGAAGCAGTTACCCAGATTAGAATCAATTCACCCATTGGTTCAAGAGTTGCCTTTACCCTTCCCGACAGCAGCAATGGAATGCTTAACAGCGGTTCTTCGCTTGCTTATAGCCTGCCTTTTGATAAAAACCGTCATATTGAACTTGAGGGAGAAGCATGGTTTGAAGTTGCTCATCTGGAAAACAATCCGTTTGAGATCAACACAGGATCATCAATAATCAGGGTTCTGGGGACAAAATTCAATGTCAGTTCATACCCCGGCGACAATTTTATGGAGGTTGTACTTGATGAAGGCAGGGTTGAAGTAATGGATTCGTTATTAAAGGAAAAGATTATAATGGTACCTGATGAAAGGCTGATTCTTCAAGATGGAAAATCATCAATTACATTTGTTGATCCTGAAAAATATATTGCATGGAAGGAAGGAGAACTTGTTTTCAGGGGCGATTTTATGCCTGAAGTAGCCAGAAGGATTGAAAGATGGTATAATGTGGATCTTGTAGTGGCAGATGAAGAAATCAATAGTTATTCTTTCCGTGGCACCTTCAAGGATGATTCGCTGGAAGAGGTTCTCAGGTTTTTATGCCTCACTTCACCTATAAGTTATAAAATCAATCATAAGGATTTTAGCCGTGACGGATTAACGGGTAAAACCCAGGTAGTTATTTCCAAAAACAAATAATGCTATAAAAGCCTAAGTTCTATGAAAAGATGTAACGGACCATAACACACAAAAAAAGGAAATCGTTGGCGCGATTTCCTTAAAACATCGTATTGATATTTTTAAACTTAAAACTTTTCAAATCTATGAAAAAAACTAAACCATTCAGGGAGTTTTTTTTATGTTCTCTGAAAAAATTACTAAAAATTATGCGTGTTGCCATTATTCTCTTTATTGCCGGAATTCTGCAAGCGCAAGCTCTTGATGCCTGGTCGCAGAATCCAAGGCTTACCTTGAATTTCACAGGGGCTGAAATTGAAAAGGTATTTGACAGGATCGAGGAGGAAAGTGATTTTTTCTTCCTTTATAATGAGAGTCTTCTGAATACTGACCGGAAGATCGACATCACTGCTGACAATCAGTCAATTGATGTCGTACTTGAAAATCTTTTCGCAGGGACAGATATAATGTATACTGTTATTGACAAGAAGATAATTCTTGCCCCTGAAAACAAATCTGAAATTGACAAAACTGTCAATACTGTTCAGCAACTGATTGTAACCGGAAAAGTCACCGATAGTCAGAATGGCCTTGGGATGCCTGGAGTCAACATAATTGTAAAGGGGACTACAATGGGCACAATGACGGATTCTGATGGAAATTTCTCAATAACAGTTCCATCTGCGACTTCAGTGCTTACATTTTCCTTTATAGGCTATCTGAACCAGGAAATAAATTTAAACGGACGTAATTCAATCAATGTAGCACTTGTTTCTGATGTCGAAATCTTGAGTGAAGTTGTGGTAGTTGGATATGGCGTTCAGAAAAAGGTTAATCAGACTGGTTCCATTGCATCAGTTGAATCTGAAAAACTTGCCAGCTATACGACTGTTGACCTTAGTAATACACTGGCTGGAAAGATGCCCGGATTAAGGGTAATGCAGATCGGAGGAGAACCAGGCGCATATGATAATAAGGTAGATATAAGGGGTTGGGGTGAAATGCTTGTCATTGTTGATGGCATTCCGAGAGAAGACTTTCAGAGGATTGACCCTAACACCATTGCAAGTGTTTCAATTCTAAAGGATGCCTCCGCTGCAGTATACGGTGTTAAAGCAGCAAATGGTGTTATGCTTATTACAACAAAGAAAGGGGAAGCCGGAAAAATGGCGGTAACTGTAAATGCATCATACGGAATTCAAACTATGACTGATTATCCAAAATCAATTAGCAATTCCATTGATAACCTCACCCTTCTTAATGAAGCTGCCCTGGTTGCAGGCAACCCACTCCCCTATCCCGACTGGGAGAAATATACAGGAGAGGATCCCGACTACCCAAGCATTGATTACTGGGGACTGGTTTTCAGAGATTTTTCACCCACATCTAAAAATAGTCTGTCATTCACAGGGGGAAGCGAACGTATAAGCTATTTCATGTCTGTAAGCAACTTCAGCCAGGAGGATGTGTGGAAACAGCTGAATCCTGACAACAAATCAGGATATGACCGTTATAATTTTTCTGCAAACATCACTGCAGAGATCCTTCCTGACCTGAAAGCAAACCTGATCTTCGCAGGCATGACCGATTACAGGGTACAACCTGAATTCACCTATGGCAGCGCCGTATTCAGGCAGAACTACATGGAACCATCCTACAAACCTGTTTATGCTAATAATAATCCCGATTATTATTATGACGGGCTGGCCGACAGGAATCCCCTGGCCATAATTGATATGGACCTTACAGGATACAGAAAGTTCTGGAACAAGAAATACGAAACCACCCTTAATCTGACCTATGATCTGCCTTTTATCAAAGGCCTTCAGGCAAGGGGAGTATTTGCCTATGATGTCAATCACAGCAATAATAAACGCTGGAGAAAAGCATATTCTGAGTACAAATACAGGGACGGTGAATATATCCCCACGGGAATTGCAAGCCCCACATTCCTCTCTCAGGGATTCAATGAATCTGTTATACTTCAGCCTCAGATTTCTCTCAATTACAGGAATACATTTTTTGACAATCATAATATAACGGCACTCCTCCTTTACGAACAAAGAAGAGTGACGGGCACCGATTTCAGGGCTGAAAGAAACTATGAACTTACTGTGCTCGATCAGCTTAATGCCGGTCTGACTGACAACAGGGGAGCTTTCGGTGCAGATTATGTACCCATGGCAAGCAAGGGAATAGTTGGAAGGGTTAACTATGAGTTCAGTACAAAATATCTTGCTGAGTTCAGTTTCCGATACGACGGGTCTTCTCTTTTCCCTGAAAACAGCAGATGGGGGTTCTTTCCTGCTTTTTCAATCGGATGGAGGATTAACGAAGAGAGATTCATAAAAGACAACCTGCCATTTATTAATCATCTTAAGATCAGACTATCTCATGGGATAATGGGAGACGATTCAGGGGTTTTGGGATTTGAATACCTGGCCGGTTATATTTACCCCAGTCAATCATACATATTTAATGGTTCATCACTGACAGCAGGAGCTAGCTCAAAAGGGCTGTTTAACCCAAACATCACCTGGTATACCGCCACAACTTCAAATATTGGCCTGGAAGGTAACCTTTGGAATAGCAAACTCGATTTTTCGATTGATGTGTTTAGAAGATTGAGAGAAGGGCTCCTTGCAACCAGGGTAGCAGCACTTCCCAAGGAATTCGGCACAGCACTTCCCCAGGAAAACCTTGAAAGCGATTACAGTACCGGATTCGAGATCGACCTGGGTCATAAGAACAGTATAAACGAGTTCTATTATGAAGTAAGGGGTAACTTCACCTGGGCCAGGTCGAGATGGAAAGACAGAGAGGTGGCTCCATATGGAAGCAGTTACTCCAACTGGAGAAACAACCAGGAGGAAAGATGGAAGAATATGAGATGGGGTTATGGCTTTGTCGGTCAATTCCAAACAGAGGAAGAGCTTCTTACTGCTCCGATACAGAATCAAAACGGACATTACGACCTTTTCCCGGGAGATGTAAGGTACGAGGACTGGAATGAAGATGGAATGATAAGTGATCTTGATATGTACCCGATAGGAAGAGATAACGATGCAGAAATATTTTACGGTCTTGATTTGTCAGGAAGCTGGAAAGGCTTGACTTTAAACGTCTTTTTCCAGGGAGCTACTAATTTTTCACTCTTACCAACTGCACAGATGAGAGGACCTCTGATGTGGGGAAGAAATTCAATTGACATATTCATGGATCGCTGGCATCATGAGGATCCCCTCGATTTCAGCACACCATGGGTGCCAGGCAGGTTTCCCATTTCCAGAACCAATTTCGGTCATCCTCCAAACCAGCTGGTATCTGAATATACAGTCCAGGACGTCATATATCTGAGGCTTAAGAATATTGAACTGTCTTATACCCTACCTGCATCAATATCAAATAAAATAAGAGCGCAGGAACTCAGGATCTATACCAATGCTTCCAATGTTTTCACTCTAAAGAACAAGGAAGTCTTCTTCGATCCTGAAAAAAGGCTCGACGGCTCAGAAGCAGCAAGTGGATACAAATATCCTACAATGGCAAACTACAACCTTGGGATAAGCGTCACATTCTAAATCAAACACTATGAAAAAAATACATAAATATTACAACAGGATACTAATTGTACTATTGTTATCCGCATTTTCAGGGTGTTCCAAGGACTACCTTGAAACAGAACCTGTTGATATAATAACAGAAGACATAATCCTGTCCGATAAACCGGCTTTCATGGCTCATCTTGCTTATCTGTACAATAATATGGCTTTTGAAAGAATTAACTACTGGATGGACTATAACACTGATATACTTGTAAATTGTTTTTCAGGGCAAACAACTTCAGCTCTAGATGATGCACAGACATTTACAAGTAATACACAGGAATACAATTTCTGGGAAACAGCATACGTACAGATTAGAAACCTTAACAATATAATAGCGAAATTCCCTGAGTCAACAGCTTTCCAGGAACCTGAAAAGTCACAGGTACTGGGTGAACTGAAATTTCTTAGGGCTTATACCTATTTCAGACTCGTCAGGGGTTACGGAGGAGTTCCCCTTATAACAGAGGTGATGGAGATGCCTGCTTCAGGAGACCCCAGTGAATTAGCCAGACCCAGGGATAGTGAAGAAGACGTATGGGAGTATATTGACAATGAGATGACCGAAGCCATCGGAATGATGTCTTCGAAAAAGGATGATTTCCGAATCAACAAATGGTCAGGGCTTGCGTTCAAGAGCCGGGCAATGCTGCATGCTGCTTCAATAGCTAAATACAGTGAAATACAACTCGACGGAATACTCGGGATTCCTGCCTCCAAGGCTGATTATTACTTTGAATCAGCCCGGGATGCTGCATGGGATGTCATAGAGAGTGGACAATATGAGCTATATAATAAGGATGAAGACAAAGCCGCCAACTATCGCAAAATGATTTTTGACGAATCAGCAGCCAATCGTGAAAGAATATTTGTCACTGCGTATTACTGGCCGCTAAAAACCCATCCTTTTGACAGAAACTCGGCTCCTTACAATCACCGTAGTGCAGAAGGTTATGGTTCATATTTCAACGTGACACTCGATATGGTGGAAAGTTATGAGTATGTTGATAACCGCGACGGATCTCTGAAACTGTACGATGAAGAAGATAACCAGATAGTCTATAACAATGCCGAAGATCTTTTTATAGGTAAGGACCCGAGATTTTTTGCGTCCGTCAATTATCCCGGTGCTCCCTGGAAAGGGATAAAACTGCAGGTATGGGGTAATATAATTGAAGGTGGCGTCGAGAAGGACGGATATGGTCCAGATGGGATTTCACCCCCTGAAGCAACATCCACGGGATTCTGCCTTTCAAAATGGGCCGATCCCAATCCCCCCAGACCAATCAATGGTTCTTCTTCTGAAGTTGACAGGATATGTATAAGATACGCAGAGGTTCTTCTTAACTATGCTGAAGCTCAGTTTGAACTTGAAAACGAACCGGAGGCCAGAACTTATGTAAATATGATTCGTAACCGGGCAGGAATAATGGAACTTACCGATCCTATAACAATGGAAGATATAGTCCATGAAAGAAAAGTTGAACTTGCTTTTGAAGATCACAGATACTGGGACACAAAAAGATGGAGAACCCTGCATATCATAATGGATAACAGCGACACATACGGATTATGGCCAATTCTGAACAAAGACAACAATACCTTTGTGTTCAGACCATTTGTACTTAACGTCAACAAATTCAGAAGGACCTACTATCCACATATGTACTACTACAAGATTGCTCAGAATATCATCGAAAGCAACCGGTTGCTGATCCAGAATCCCGGTTATTAAACTAACAGATTAAAGTTGTTTATTATGAAAAAGATACTTCTTTTCACCATTATGGCGGCGCTGCTGTTTATAAGCTCATGTGAAATTGATAACTATGATCCTCCCACTATGACACTTGATGGGAAGGTTACCGATCAGGTCACAGGGGAGAATATTTTCACAAGGCAGCCCAACGGAATTAAGGTTCGTCTACTTGAAGAAGGTTATTCAAATCCAGTACCATATGATTTCTGGGTAAAACCTGATGGTACTTTCAGGAATACCAAGCTTTTTCCTGCAAAATACAAGGTTAGTGTACTGGAGGGAGCCTTTGAGCAGTCAAGTGCTGAAGAACAGATAATTGACCTTTCAAGGAACCAGACTATTGAATTCAAGGTTGAACCCTACATAAGGATCACAGGAGTCAGCATCAGTGTTTCCGGAAATACTGTAAGGGCTACCTATGGAATTCAAAGGACTGCAAGTACCAATCAAATGGTTAGAAGCCTGTTGATACTTGCCAAGACCAATATTCTTCACGAAAACACTGTCGGTCTGAAGAAATCGGCTGAGAATACTTTATCCGAAATGACTGAACAGGAGATACTGTCAAAAACATTTGTTGATGAGATAAGTAACCTTCCTGCCGGAGTGTATTATGCTAGAGTGGCCGTCTTTACCCAAAATTACCTGAATCGTTACAACTACAGTGAGATTGTAAAAGTTACAGTTAACTAAATACAATCAAATTTAATGTACTAAATTACTGAAAGATAGACTTTAACTGATTACCCCGGCTTCATAGCCGGGGTGATCAGATTAGTTTAGCTTGTAAATTTTGCAGAAACAATAATCAGTTTAAATATGAAATTATGAAAACCATATCGCGAAGAAAATTCATTTATGGTACCACTTCGTTAGCTGCAGGAGCAATACTACTGCCGGGAATAGCAAGCTGTACAAACGCCAGGGGAAACAACACTGAACAGGTGAAGAAAACCGGAAAACTTAACATAGCTGTAATTGGAGTTGGTGGCCAGGGAAGAGGGAATCTGAGAGATTGCACAGAAGAAAATGTAGTTGCATTATGTGACGTTAGCGAGACTGCCGCTGCTGCCAGTATAAAGGAATTTCCAAATGCAAAGGTATTCAAGGATTTTCGTGTAATGTTCGACAAGGCTGGTAAGGAAATAGATGCTGTTATAGTCTGCACTCCTGACCATACTCATTTTGCTGCCGCCATGACTGCAATGCAACTTGGCAAACACATTTGTGTTGAAAAACCTCTTGCCCACAACATATGGCAGTTAAGAACACTTCGTAAGGCCGCAAAACATTACAATGTAATTTCTCAGATGGCAAACCAGGGTCATGCAACCGTTGGCATCCGTTACGTAAAGGAATGGTACGAAGCCGGTATTCTTGGAGATGTAAAAGAGGTATTTGCCTGGTTTGATGGTCCTTCTTTCAATCCTAAAGGATACTTCCTTAAACCTGATACCTATCCCCCAAAAGGAGAACCGGTTCCTGAAGGACTTGACTGGGATCTGTGGCTTGGTCCGGTAGCCGAAAGGCCTTACAGCCCCTACTATATACCACGTTTCTGGAGGGGATGGTATGAACTTGGTAACGGGGAACTGGGTGACTGGGCATGCCATACACTCGACGCTCCGTTCTGGGCTCTTGATCTTGGAATGCCTGTTTCTGTAGATTCAGTCTTCAAGACTCCGGGAACGCCAGCGGGTTATGTCTGCGACCAGTCTCACCTCAGGTTTCAGTT
Source organism: Bacteroidales bacterium (assembly GCA_034003165.1). GTDB lineage: Bacteria > Bacteroidota > Bacteroidia > Bacteroidales > VadinHA17 > LD21. The sequence goes on from JAVEZD010000070.1 coordinate 8,373, forward strand.
TAAGGCACGAGGTAATAAACCTCCTGTAACATTAAACTGGTATGAAGGAGGCCTGAAGCCGGAAAACCGTCCGGAATGGGGGCTGCCTGAACTTCCCGGACAGGGAATGATAATGGTGGGTGATGAAATTTCACTCATGACGGGAGGAAGGCCTAACGATCCAAAACTGCTGGTTCCTGAAGAACAATGGAATGCTTTTACCCAGAATATGCCCGCCGAGACAATTCCAAGGGTTGAGGGAGGCCCGCGTAAAGAATGGATAAGAGCAATCAAAGGAGAGGGTCCAATGCCCGGATCAGAGTTTGAGTATTCGGCCCGTCTAACCGAAATGGCTTCTCTGGGTGTACTTGCTCAAAGATTTGATACACGGATTGAATATGACGAGGACCAAATGAAGGTCACCAACCATCCTGACTATGATGTATATATCAAGGAACCGGTACGTAAAGGATGGTCTTACGGAGAAAACCTGTGGTAAAAAGAATTGGTTAATTTAAATAGTGAAGGGAAATCCGGGAAAAGGTAACTGATTTAATAAGGTTACCTTTTCCTTTTTTTGTTGCCTGTAAATGTCTCACGGAGCTGATATTATATGAATCACTGGGCAAGGGACAAAGCTTTACTTAAATCCTGAAACGGCTTTTTTCGCGGAAAACTTTATATTTGTATACCAGATACCTTATGCTGATAACCCTTATTTTTAAATATAAACGAGCTCTACCATCATGAAAAAACCAGTTCTGACCAGAACATGTTACCTTGCTATACTTATCCTTTTGCTGACTGTTTCGTGTTCGAAAAAAGGGATGGTGACCATTGAAGCTGAAAACCCTGACAGCTTTCCTGTTGTGACAATAAGTAATCCTGACGGGAATGACATTGTCATCAAACCTCTCGGTGAAAACACAGGAAGCATAGGCTTCGAAACCGGCGGCCAGATAACCTGGCTCAGGGGAGCACCGGATGAAACAATAACCGGTGAAAACTCCTCTGCATTCACATGGACTCTTCAGGAAGCAGGAAGCGTCGAACTTATCATTACAAAAGACACCGACGGGCTTAGTATGAAAATAAAGTACCTTTCAGAAAACGGCAACGCTGCCGGCAGGTGGTTCATTAACATAGATGCTGCTGACGATGAATATTTCACCGGTGCATTTGAAAGGGTGGTAGATGGGCCCCAGGCAAATTCATGGAAGAAAGGAATTGAGACTGCAATGAATCTCCGTAACGAAATTGTCGTGATGAAGGTACAACCGACAGTATCGGCATATTCACCCTTTTACCTCTCTTCTTCCGGATACGGGTTTTTTGTTGAGGGAACATGGCCTGGACAGTTCGACTTCTGTAAATCAGATCCTTCGACCGTTAAGATATTCTTTGAAGGCCCTGATTTCAGTTTCAGTTGCTATCTGGGAACTCCCATGGAGATCGTTAAGAAACATACTCTTGTTACTGGTCCTCCTTTCGTTCCTCCCCGCTGGGCCTTCGGTCCCTGGAGATGGCGCGACGATCATAACAATAACACGGCTTACTTTGACGGTTCTTCAGTCGATGCTCCATATAATGCAGATGTTGTTGAAGATGTACTTATGATGCAGGCTTACGGCATTCCGTGCACAGCCTACTGGATCGACAGGCCATGGGGACCCGGCTCCTTCGGATTCGACGACTATCTTATTGACTATGAACGTTTCCCTGAATTCGAAAACATGGTCACCTGGCTTAACGGAAAGAATATGGAGCTTATGCTCTGGATATGCCCATGGGTATACGGTGATATGGCTGACACAGCCAACAGCAGAGGCTACAACCTTCAGGGAAGGATACAAAGACCCCTTATGTTTCCACCCCCTCCTCCCCCTCCTTCACAGGCAACAGCCCCCGGCGCAGGGCCCTTTCCCGGGACCCGCCAGAGGACACCTGTGCAGACTGCTCCGGAGAGGATGGCCATCATGGACTATACAAATCCTGAAGCTGCCAGATGGTGGGGAGAAAACGGTCCCGCCAAACTTGCAAAGATGGGTGTAAAAGGTTTCAAACTCGACCGTGGTGACGGTGAAAGGATAATTGACTCCCTTGAGCTTAAGACCTTTTCAGGGATCTCATACAGGGAAAACTTCAACGACTATTCCCACCAGTTTGTAAAAGCCACCTACGAAGCTGTCAAACCGGTTCTTGACGACGATTTCATCCTCTTCCCGAGGGCACAATATTCAGGAAGCTCCAGATACGGTGCCATGTGGGCCGGCGATACTGATAACTCAGCCGAGGGGCTGCGGTCAGCTCTTATAGCCATGCAAAGATGTGCCGTGATGGGCTATCCAAACTGGGGCTCAGATGCAGGAGGCTATCCTCAGCGACTCGACCGAGAAGTGACAATGCGATGGCTGGCTTTTGCGTGCTTCTCGCCAATAATGGAAGTCGGTCCGACAAATAACCGGGGTTTCTGGGGACTCAACAGCGATCCATCGTGGGATCACGAACTGCTTGCCGTATGGCATTTCTATACAAACCTGAGGATGAGCCTTATAAACTACGTCCATGATCTTTCAAAAAATGCGGCCTCTACAGGGATACCGGTAGCCCGGCCACTCTTCCTTGAATATCCAGGACAGGCTGAAAGCTGGGACGACTGGACAACCTATAAGCTGGGTGAGGATCTGCTGGTGTCTCTGGTATGGGAAAAAGGCAAGA
>JAVEZD010000071.1:0-8462 GCA_034003165.1 Bacteroidales bacterium
AGAAGCAGGTGCAATAATCTCCTCATGATAGGTGTTCCATTCCTTGCACGAGGGGCATCTGCCTATCCAGCGGGCAGATTCGGCACCACAGTTCTGGCAGACAAAAACGGATTTATTCTTTGCCATGGTTTAGACAGTTTCTTTTCCATTCAGGCTATGAAACCCTGAAATTACAAAGAAGGATATTGCTCCGGCTATCAACACGAAGATCAGTTGCGACTCGTGTGTAAGGATGGCATATACCAGTCCGTCTTCAAGCTTTATGCCGTCGATAAAGAACAGACCCCTGGAAATTATAAAATGGAAAACTCCCAGGCCGCTCTGGACGGGTGCTGACATGGCAAGACTGCCTATCACCAGCAGGAAGATACCGTCGGCAAAGGTTAGATGTGAAGTGCTTTCAATGGCAAATACAACAACCCAGGTCATCAGGGCATAGCTTAACCAGAGGAGTACGGTATGAAGAAGGAATTCCGCCTTGCGTTCCATCCTGATAATGGTCTTAAGGCCATCGATAACACCTTTGGCCAGGTCGAGAATCTTTGCAAAGAGCCTTACCTTTCTGAGAGAATGTCTGAAAATGTATATCAGGGCAAGCAGCAGGCCGGAGAAAGCCAGGAGCAGAACCCAGATAATCCATGTAAACCCGAATACTGATTGTATCTTCTCACTGAGGGGGATCATGACATTTTCATTAAGAAAGCCTCCTATCTGGTCGCCGCTGAAGAATATCATTACGACCATAATAATGAGTATAGAGACCAGGTCGATGGTTCTTTCTATGATAACGGTTCCGAAGAGCTGGTCGACAGGGATTTTTTCCTTTTTACCAAGGGCAACGCAGCGTGTAATCTCACCAAGTCGGGGGAGGGCTATATTGAACAGGTAACCTGTCATAAGTGCATGATATGTATTCCTGAAGGAAGGTTTATACCCCAGGGCATGAATAAGCAGTATCCAGCGGCGCGACCTGATAAAATAGGCCATAAGTCCGAAAAACAACGAAAGAAGAAGCCATGAGTAACGGGCATTCTTTAATCCCTCGGAAAGACTCCTGAAGTCGATGTTTCTGAATGCAAGCCATAACAGAACAACCCCAACCAGAAGGAAGGCGAGGAATTTTAAAGCCTGTATTAAACCTTTTCTGAGACTCAAATCAACCTGTTTGTTTTCGTATCGGGGAATATAATAGATGGTCTGAAGTTTCTGGCTTCTTCAAAATCCATTGAAGCATATGACATGATTATCAACACATCGCCAACCACCACTTTACGTGCGGCAGCACCGTTAAGACATATCTCCCCCGATCCCCTTCTGGCTGTGATCACATAAGTCTCAAGCCGTTCCCCGTTACTGAGGTTCAGTACCTGCACCTTTTCGTTTGCAATAATATTTGCGGCATCCATCAGGTCTTCATCAATAGAGATGCTGCCAATATAATGAAGGTTCGCCTCTGTTACGGATACCTGATGGATCTTGGATTTTAATACTTGAATAAACATAAAAGCCTTCTCCTTTTAATTTGCTGTAAAGTTAAATAACCTTTTGATTTACACCATGGGTATTTCAATATTATCTATAAGTCTTATCTTACCTGCCTTTACAGCTATACAGGCAAAGTACCTTACTTCTGACGATATTTCACTTACTGATTTCAACAGCCGCAGGGTAGTATCATCAACAACTTCAAAATATTCAACACTAAAGCCGGGAACCTTGTTTATGGAGGTGGTTACGAATTCCCTTATTTCATCGATATCTTTTCCTTTTATCATTTCAACGGCACGGCTTATGGTTTTGTATATAACCGGAGCCATAGCCCTTATTTCAGGTTCCAGAAGAGCATTCCTGCTGCTCATTGCCAGCCCGTCTTCTTCCCTGATAATTGGATTTACACATATCCTGACGGGGTATCCCTGTTGCCTGGCAAGTTCCTTAATAATAGTCACCTGTTGAAAATCCTTTTGCCCGAAATAAGCTGTATCGGGCTCTGTTATTTCAAACAGACGGCTCACCACCTGGGCAACCCCGTTAAAATGTCCGGGCCTGTGAGCCCCTTCCATCACCTTGCCGATGTCGCCGAAGTCGAATACTCTCTTATCCTCAACAGGATAAATCTCGCTTACGGACGGGATGAAAAGTATGTCGTCCTTCCTCAGAACCTTCTTAAGCATTTCCTTATCCTTTTCAAGCGTTCTGGGATAGTTTTTCAGGTCATTCTTATCGTTAAACTGAGTAGGATTCACAAAGATTGAGACTATCACTCTGGCAGAATTGCTGACAGCAGTATTTACAAGTGATATATGTCCGGCATGCAGTGCTCCCATGGTGGGTACCAGGGCAAGTTCACCTTTGTAACCATTCCTGATCCTCTTCCTTATCCCGGCTACGGTGGAGTAAATTCTCATGATCGGTTTTTTGAGTTACAAACCTAGTTGAAAAAATCTTATTGTGTCATCAATTGAAGCTTAAATTGAAAGCCTGCAGATATAAGCCGCATATCAGTGAGTATATTGATCCTAATTTTTAATGTCACAATTTTTTACTATCTTTGCAACTTATTACGAAATGGAATTCAGGCAGGTAAATGGAAAGCAGGAAGGTATTATTCATTTCACAGGAGATCACTCCATACTTAGGGGAAACAAAGTTGTCAAAGATTGGAAGGTATCTACCCCAGGGAATTCAGGAAAGGGGAAAGGAGATACGTACTTTCATGCCCCGTTATGGTTCTATCAATGAACGCAGAAACCAGCTTCATGAGGTTATCAGGCTTTCGGGGATGAACCTTATTATTGACGATACAGACCATCCTCTGATAATAAAAGTGGCTTCAATACAGTCGGCCCGGATGCAGGTATATTTCATCGACAATGAGGATTATTTTCAGAGGAAGCATATTGTAAGTGATTCATCAGGGAAGGAGTTTGAGGATAATGATGAGCGTGCCCTCTTTTTTGCACGGGGTGTAATTGAAACGGTTAAGAAGCTTCGCTGGGCACCTGATATTGTTCATTGTCACGGATGGATGACCTCTCTTGTCCCGGTTTATCTCAGGAGCATATATAACGACGATCCTCTCTTCAATAATTATAAAATTATCTATTCGGTTTACAATAATGATTTTAAAACACCGTTTAGATCAACGTTTGCTGACAAGCTCAGGTATGATGGTGTTGACGGAGAAAGCCTCAAGCTGGTTAAGAATCCGGATTTTGTCAATGTTTCAAAGCTTGCTATGAAATACTCCGATGCCGTGATCATAGGGAGCGAAGATATCAACGAAGAACTTAACAAGTATATCCAGACTCTCAGCAAGCCGGTTCTCCCATACCGTAATGAGGATGAGTATATAGATGCCTATAACGACTTTTATGACGAGATTCTATCATAACTTCCTGTCCGGTTGCAGAAATGCAGCTCTCAAAATTTCTTCAGTAAAAGCATTAACCTTTTTTCTCCCGGGTATCTTTCTCGTTTTCCTTTCTTCATGTGAGGAGAATCCGACAATCATAGGTTCCGGCATACTTCCCGGATCAGACTTTGTGACAGTCTTTTCAACCGATACAGTAAGGCCCGCTTCATATACATGGTCGGATGATTCAATAGCAACCAGCAATCATTATTACGGATATTTTGGGACAATTCACGACCCCTATTTCGGAAATACAACAAGCAGGCTTGTTACTCAGCTAAGGCTGGGATCTGAATGGGATGAAGATATTTATACTGTCGACTCGGTAAAGATGTTTCTGACATTCAGAAACGTTAAGGGTGATATTGATCTTAACCCTGTACTGAGGATCTCTGAAATAGCCGAGGAGATATATATCGATTCGACCTATTACTCAAATCATGATCTGCAACTGACAGGATATGAGCTTCCGCCCCTTCCGCTGCCCAGGCTAAATGCCGATACCATTAACAAGGTAGAACTGAACCTTCCGGTTGATTTTGCTGATTATATTCTGAGGGACACATCTTTTCTTTTCCACAGCAACCGTATCCCCGATTTCAGATCCTACTTCAGGGGCATCTGCATGTCTGTTGACGATGCTTCCCCGGTTTTTATCACCATGAAACTTCAGCCTCCTACGCTCACAGAACCTTATCAGAATTATATCATCATTTACTATCATGATGAAGACAATATAGAAAAGGAATACTCTCTCCATCTGGATGCAGTATCTAATAATGCGCGGTTTAACATATTCACCAACGATTATGAAGCCGCAGATCCTGATAAGAAGATTGAAAATATTAATCAATATGTAAAGGATACTCTGACTTTTGTCCAGGGGCTGAACGGGGTCCATACCAGAATCCTGCTCCCTGGTCTTGAAAAGATAAAGGAAAACGGTTCACTCTCGAATATATCGGTTAACAAGGCCCGGCTTATAGTGCCTTTCTATACAGATGGGCTGGGATATAAACCATCAACAGCTCCGTCTTCACTTCTTCTGAGCTACAGCATGACAACCGGTGAAAAATATCTTGTTTCAGATTACGGTCTAAACCCGGTCTTCTTCGACGGAACAGCTGATACAGTAAACATGAGATACAATTTTAACATTGTATCCTATGTACAGGATTACCTTGAGGATTCATCCAATGAGATTATGCCTGAACTGGAGATCCTTATTCCTGCCGGCACCATAAACAATGTGATACTCTTTGGTAACGATGCAAGTAAACCGGTCAGGTTCGAATTAACTTATACAAGGTTCTGATATTGTTTTTAGACGATATTTTTTAATTTTATTCCCGTTTTAAATTCTTTTCATATGTGTGGAATTGTTGGTTATATTGGATCTAAACCTGCAAGGGGTATTATAATTAATGGCCTCAAGCGTCTTGAATACCGCGGTTATGACTCAGCCGGAATGGCTCTTGTTAACGGGGAGACAAGAATCTTCAAATGCAAGGGAAGAGTAAAGGATCTGGAGGAGATGGTTAATCAGACAAGTTTTGACGGGACAACCGGGATGGGACATACCAGATGGGCCACTCATGGGGAGCCCAATGAGCTTAATGCACATCCCCAGGCTTCTTACAAGGGCAACTTCATTGTTGTTCATAATGGTATTATAGAGAATTATTCGCGACTGAAAAAACATCTTCAGAGCAGGGGTATTGAATTCACCAGTCAGACTGATACAGAGGTTCTGGCCAATCTCATCGAACATCTTTATCTCGAAGGCGACCTCACAGCCGAACAGGCAATAACCCTTGCCCTTAACAGGGTTGAGGGAGCCTATGGACTGGTCATCATATGTGCTCAGGAGCCTGACAGGCTCTTTGCAGCCAAGAAAGGAAGTCCACTGGTAATTGGAGTTGGCGACGGTGAGAATTTTATTGCCTCTGATGCAACTCCCATTGTTGAATACACCCAGCGGGTCATCTACCTGAACGATGACGATCTTGCCATTATAAAGAAGGATGAGCTTGTTCTTAAGACTCTGAGGACAGAAAATAAAACACCGGAAGTAAAGGAACTCGATCTGAAGATAGGAGAGATTGATAAGGAAGGTTTTCCTCATTTCATGCTAAAGGAGATCTATGAGCAGCCGCGTGCCATTCATGATACCTTCAGGGGAAGAGTGCTTCCCGATTTTTCAGGCGTCATGCTGGGCGGCCTTCACGATGTTCTTGAAACCATGGCTCAGTCCGAGAGATTCATAATAATTGCCTGCGGGACCTCATGGCATGCCGGACTGCTCGGAGAGTACCTTTTCGAGGAATATACCCGCATCCCGGTCGAAGTCGAATATGCCAGTGAGTTCCGTTACCGTGATCCGATAATAAAAAAGGGAGACATAGTAATAGCCATAAGCCAGAGCGGCGAAACAGCCGACACCCTTGCCGCCATTAAACTGGCAAAGGAAAAGGGAGCCCAGGTTATTGGCATCTGTAATGTTGTGGGAAGCAGTATCCCAAGGGAGACAGATGCCGGTGTTTATACCCATGCCGGACCGGAGATCGGTGTTGCTTCAACAAAAGCCTTTACAACACAGGTTACAGTACTTGCCATGATGGCCTTTGAAATAGGACATCTTAAAGGGACTATCAGTAATGAAAAGTATAAGGAGCTTATAACTGAACTTTCATCTATCCCTGCCAAGATTGAAAGAGCTCTCAAGGTTAACGATCAGGCCTTGCAGCTTGCAGAAATATTCAGCGAAACACGTAACGCACTGTACCTCGGTAGAGGATACCTTTTCCCGGTTGCCCTCGAGGGAGCCCTTAAGCTTAAGGAGATTTCATACATCCACGCTGAAGGATATCCGGCGGCTGAGATGAAACATGGACCTATTGCGCTTATCGACGAGAACATGCCTGTTGTTGTCGTTGCCACAAAGGATGATACCTACGAAAAGATAATTAGTAATATCGAGGAGATAAAGGCCAGAAAAGGGAATGTTGTTGCCATTGTAACAGAGGGTGATGAGATTATAAGGAAGATGGCCGACTATGTTCTTGAAGTACCCGAAACACTTCCGGCATTCTCAGGTCTGGTTGCCGTGATACCCCTGCAGCTTCTGTCATATCATATAGCCGTTCTGAGAGGCTGTAATGTTGATCAGCCAAGAAACCTGGCAAAATCGGTCACAGTGGAATAACCCTAAAAACTTCCTTTATGAACTCAGGCAACACCTACAGGAAACTTTCGCAAAGCGAAATCAATACCATGGTATCACATGGCTGTTCATGTGATGAATGGGACAGGATTGAGGTGACGGAAGGTTTTGATCCTTCACGTTGCTCCAATGTTATTTTTTCGGGCGACATAAAGCTGGGAAGGCTCGGTAAGGTCTTTCCTGATGACTCGGGAGTAAAGATGAAAAGCGGCATCTCCAATGTCCACCTCCATAACTGTACTGTAGGAGCAGATGTAACCATAAATAACCTTGGCGACTATATTGCCAACTATATCATAGAAGATGAGGTGTTTATCCGTAACTGCGGAAAAATATTCACAGAAGGTAACACCTCTTTCGGCAACGGAACCGAAGTAGCCGTTCTTAATGAGACCGGGGGACGTTCAGTTAAGATATGGGACAGGCTTTCTGCCCATCAGGCTTATATCATCGCCCTTTACCGCCACAGAAGCAAGGCAGTCAGCCTTCTTGAAGGTATGATAGATGACTATACCCGGAAAGTCAGTTCCTCTATGGGAAGTATAGGTAAAGGCTCGAAGATAACCGATTGCCGTAATATTAAGAACGTAAGACTGGGCCCCTGTACAAGGATAGAAGGATCCATCAGCCTGTGTGAGGGAACAGTTAACAGCTGCAGTGAAGATCCGGTTTTTATTGGTCCCGGCGTAATTATGGAACATTTCATAGTCTGCTCGGGATCCATAGTAACTGAGTCGACACTTATTGATAAATGTTTTATTGGACAGGGCTGCGTCCTGGGGAAACACTATTCAGCTGAAAACTCGCTTTTCTTTGCCAACTGCGGTGGTTATCACGGCGAGGCATGCTCAATATTTGCCGGGCCCTATACCGTTACCCACCATAAATCAACTCTGCTGATTGCCGGTATCTTTTCATTCATGAATGCCGGAAGCGGCTCGAACCAGAGTAACCATATGTACAAGCTTGGTCCGATACATCAGGGTATAATGGAGAGAGGATCAAAGACAACGAGCGACTCATACCTCCTATGGCCGGCTCGCATCGGCCCTTTTACCCTTGTGATGGGCAGGCATTACAAGAATATGGATACTTCGTCACTTCCTTTTTCATATCTCATTGAGAGTAACGACGAAAGCATCCTGGTGCCGGCCATCAACCTGAGGAGTGTCGGTACCATCAGGGATGCACAAAAATGGCCACAGAGGGACAGAAGGAAGGATCCGGACAAGATCGACCAGGTTAACTTTAACCTTCTCAGTCCCTATACAATAAGAAAAATGTTTGAAGGGAGAGATCTTCTCCGCAGGCTCAGGTCAATATCGGGAACAGTATCTTCATCATATGCCTACAATAACATGAGGATAAACGGTCCCTCCCTCGAAAAGGGGATTGATCTTTATCAGACCGGTATCAACAAGTTCCTGGGCAACTCAATAATAAAAAGACTTGAGAAAACAGAGTTCGCCTCAGATGAAGAACTGAGAGAGAGGCTTGTTGCCGTAGAAACCGCCGGAAAAGGAGAATGGGTTGATCTGGCCGGTCTTATTGCCCCTCAGGTTGAAGTCGACAGACTGCTTGATGATATCGAGTCGGGAAAGGTTAATGACCTTGAAACAGTATCAGAAGCTTTCAGGACAATGCACGACTCATATTACAAATGGGAGTGGTCGTGGGCCAAGGAAAGGATAGAAAGCGAGATGGGAAAACCGGTGACTTCCTTTACTGCTGAAGATGTTATCGGCATTGTTGAAAGATGGAAGACGAGTGTCATACAACTCGACGGGATGCTCTACGAGGATGCCAGAAAGGAATTTACACTCT
>JAVEZD010000071.1:8562-10968 GCA_034003165.1 Bacteroidales bacterium
GAGATGGGAAAACCGGTGACTTCCTTTACTGCTGAAGATGTTATCGGCATTGTTGAAAGATGGAAGACGAGTGTCATACAACTCGACGGGATGCTCTACGAGGATGCCAGAAAGGAATTTACACTCTCATCGATGACCGGGTTCGGCATCGATGGTGGGGAGGACATCAAAAAGCTTGACTTCGAGCAAGTAAGGGGAGAGTTCGAATCAAACAGCGTAGTTGCTGCCATTCAGGAGCATATAAGAAAGAAATCAGCCCTTGGCGATGAGCTTATTGAAAGGATGAACAGGATCAAGGCATAGTATACTACCTCCCTGAATACATCCTGTCGTAATATTTTTCATAGTCTCCCGAGATTATCCTCCCGAGCCATTGAGTATTTTCAAGATACCAGTCTACGGTTCTGGTAAGACCTTCCTCAAAGTCGGGAATGGGTTTCCACCCTAGTTCATCCTGAAGCTTCGATGAGTCGATGGCATATCTCAGATCATGACCGGGCCTGTCACTTACATAGGTAATAAGCTTCTCCGAGCTCCCCTGCGGCCTTCCCAGTTTAGTGTCCATGATTCTGCACAGCAGTCTTACCAGATCAATGTTTTTCCACTCATTGTTGCCTCCTATGTTATATGTATCTCCTCTCTTCCCTTTGTGAAATATCAAATCGATGGCAGAGGCATGATCCTCAACATATAGCCAGTCGCGTATATTCTCACCTTTACCGTAAACAGGCAGCGGCTTACCTGTCTTGATGTTGTTTATTATAAGAGGTATAAGTTTTTCAGGAAACTGGTTGGGTCCGTAGTTATTTGAACAGTTTGAAACAATAACGGGTAGTCCGAAGGTGTGGAACCATGCTCTCACAAGATGATCTGAACCGGCTTTGGAAGCTGAATAGGGACTTCTGGGATCATAGGAGGTCATCTCGGTGAATTTTCCTTCCTCACCCAGTGACCCGTAAACCTCATCAGTAGATATATGATAGAAGAGTTTTCCATCGAAATCATTCTTCCAGGCTTTCAGTGCGGCATTGAGCAGATTCACTGTTCCTACTATGTTTGTGAAGACGAATTCATCGGGACCGGTTATTGACCTGTCGACATGTGATTCGGCTGCCAGATGGATGACACCGTCAAAGCTGAAGCGCGAAAACAGGCCGGCTACCGCTTCCCTGTCGACAATGTCGACCTTCTCAAAGACATAGTTCGGACTATCTTCGATATCTGTAAGGTTTTCAAGATTACCGGCATAGGTGAGCTTGTCGGCGTTAACAATAAGGTATCCGGGGTAGTTAATGACGAATCTGCGTACTGCATGGGAACCAATAAACCCGGCTCCTCCCGTTATAAGAATGACTTTTGAGTATTTCATCTGCCTTAAGTTTTTCTTTTAAGATTCTGTTCCCATTTCCAGGCAGTTCTCATGGCATCATCGAGAGAGCTTTCAGTTCTCCACCCCAGTTCGGTGTTGGCAAAAGAAGGGTCTGCCCATATCTTTTCAATATCCCCGGGTCTCCTTCCGGTCACTTTATAGCTGAGTCTTATACCCGAAACCCTTTCAAACGAAGAGATGGCCTCCAGAACCGAGACTCCCTTTCCTGTACCCAGATTAAAGACCTCGTAGTTCTTTTTGTTTTTTCCTTCGGTAAGTCTTTTCACGGCAACAACATGAGCCTTTGCCAGGTCGACCACATGAAGATAGTCCCTGATGCACGATCCGTCGGGAGTGTTGTAGTCATCGCCGAAGACCTTCAGCTCGTCGCGAAGGCCTGCAGCAGTCTGGGTTATAAAAGGTACAAGATTTTCGGGGACCCCTCTTGGAAGCTCTCCGATAAGTGCCGAGGGATGTGACCCTATTGGGTTGAAGTATCTGAGCGATATGGCTTTCATGTCTTCCGAAGAGAATATTGTATCCCTGATTATGTCTTCCCCTATCTTTTTTGTATTTCCGTAAGGTGAGGTGGCAGGTTTAAGTGGAGCATCCTCTGCAACAGGTAGCTTGTCGGGTTGTCCGTATACAGTACACGATGAGGAAAACACAAGAGAGGAGGTCCTGTGTTTTTTCATAGCCTCAAGAAGGTTGATCAGCGATACCAGGTTATTGCTGTAGTAAGCAAGTGGTTTTTCAACCGACTCACCCACTGCCTTGAAGGCGGCAAAGTGAATAACAGCATCAAAACCTTTCTCTTTGCTGAAAAGCTCTTCAAGTGACCGGGGGTCACACATATCAAAGACCTCAAGGGCAGGCATAACCCCGGTGATACTCTTAATCCTGTCTGCTACGGTGGCTTCCGAGTTATAAAGGTTATCCACTATAGTAACATCGAATCCTTCCTCAATAAGTTCAACAACGGTGTGTGAACCTATATAGCCGGTACCTCCGGTAACAAGTATCTTTCTTTTCATTTA
>JAVEZD010000072.1:0-3428 GCA_034003165.1 Bacteroidales bacterium
GATGTCATATCATAGTTGCCTGTCACGCCGGCTCCGGCATTGAAAACAGCTTCCCTGACCTTTTCTGCCCAGGCTTCAGGAACAAAGGTAACCAGTTTAAACAGCCTGTTGCTGAGAGGTACCAGAACCTTCCTGCTCTTAAGTCCCAGGACTCCTGCCAGCATAAAGCTAATTCCTTTCCCGGAAGCATCGAGGTTGGTATGCATAGAATATACAGCCAGATTGTTCCGTACTGCATTAAAAACAAGTCTGCCTGTCACAGAAGAAGGGGTAAGGCTCCGTATACCCTTGAAAATAAGAGGATGGTGTGTAATAACCAGGTCGTAATTCCCTTCAATGGCCTCTTCGAGAACGGCATCGTTAATTTCAAAGCTTATAAGCGCCGATCTGATATCCCTTTCAGGATCGCCGGTTTGCAGGCCCGAGTTATCATAGTCTTCCTGGAACGACAAAGGCACTTCAGATTCGAGCCAGGAGCAAAGTTCCTTTAACTTCATCAGCGGGAAATAATATCTGTATTCAGTTGGTATTAATCTCTTTTGCGGAACAGGATCAAAACAGGAGATCGTAATATCAGGGTCCTGTATGCAGACTTTTCAGATATTGTCTCTCATATCGAGAAGCATGGTTTTTATCTTTCTGAGCGACTCGTTTATCTCATACTTGTAATCTGTCTCTTCCCATTTCCCGGCAAGTTTCTTTTTTACTCCCAGCATTGTCATTCCCTCCTCCTTGAGAAGGTGATGTATTATCCTAAGGTTTTTAAGGTCACCTGCTGTGAACATCCTGTTTCCCTTTTTGTTTTTAAGAGGCTTCAGAATGTCAAACTCATTTTCCCAGAAGCGCACTGTTGACACAGGGACGTCCAGGATATCAGAGACTTCTCCGATAGAATAATAAAGTTTCTCGATCTTTTTTTCCTTATAAGGCATCTTAAAGGGGATAAGGTATCAGGATAATTATAAATAGTAATACATCACTGCAAAAGGTTTCAGTCAAACGACTGGCCTGTTTTGGATGCAGCTTCTATCATTTTTTCATATTCGTCAGCTGTGAGATCGTTGAAATAGTAGTTTACCGGATCGACATAATTGTCGTTAAGCTTGACCTCATAATGCAGATGGGGGGCAACTGACATACCGGTGTTCCCAACAAATCCTATCACATCACCCCTATTAACTTTCTGACCCGCCCTTACATTGAATTCGTTGAGATGGGCGTATACGGTTGAATAGCCGAATCCGTGATCGATGACAACATGTTTTCCCAGACCTCGCTGCGAGGAAGTGACGGAAGCTATCACACCGTTACCCGTGGCATAAACATCGGTACCGGTCGGGGCGGTGAAATCCATTCCCGAATGGAATTTGGTAATTTTGTAATAAGGGTGTATCCTGAGGCCGAAACCGGAGGCTACTCTTGTCAGATCCTTGTTGGCAATAGGCAGGATGGCAGGAATGGCTCTAAGCATCTCTTCCTTGCCTGAAGCCAGAACAATAAGGTCATCAAAGGATTTGGACTGTATATATACCCTTTTCATAAGCTGATCAAGCGACCTGGCAGTTTCCACTACAATGCTTGAGTTGTCAAAACCTTCCAGCTCCTTATACCTGTTGACTCCGCCTATCCCTCCCTGGCGCACTGCATCAGGAATAGGCTCTGCCTCAAATATAGTTCTGTATAGGTTATCATCGGTCTCCTCGAGGTGCTCAATGACCTTTTCAAGGCTTGTCATCTCACGGTGCATGAGTTCATACTGAATGGTCATCTGTTCTATTTCGCGCTTGAGTACCTTCTCCTTGGGAGAGTCGAAAAAGAGGGCATAGACCAATCCGTAAAGGACTGCTATAAAAAGTGATCCGATGAAATAGGCTAGCATCCTGAGCATAACAGTTTTGATGCCAAGCCTTATCCTGTCAAAACTAAGTGAATCGGGGTTAAACTTGTATTTCGTACGTGCCATACAACCGCAAAGATAAAAAAATCATCCGACATGAACCGATTGACGGGATTAGCCAATGAAAAAAAGTGGAATATCACCTGAATTTCAGGCGCGAACTCAGGGTTTCGATCATCTCGAAATATTCATCCTCAGTAAGGTCATCATTAAAGTAATACAGGGGATTCCTGTGTTGTCCGTAAAGATCAATCTGATAATGCAGATGAGGTCCGGTAGATGTTCCGGTATTACCTGACAGGGCAATAAGGTCGCCTCTCTTAACGTTCATTCCTACAGACACTTTTACGGCACTCAGATGGCCATATGTTGTCTGGTATCCATAACCATGGTCTATAACAACAAAGGTACCAAAGCCACTCTGGCTCCAGCCTGCTTCAATAACTTTACCTGAACCAGTGGCATAAACTTCGGTACCATAGGGGGCACTAAAATCCTGTCCGTGATGCCATTGAGGGGTCCCCAGAACCGGATGGACTTCCCTGAACTTCACTCCGTCACCTCTGCGTATGGAAACTGACACAGGACTTATCATCGGCAGGTATTCCATCTCCCTCTTCCATTCAGCGGTTCTTTCTGAAACAGCCTTAAATGATTCAAACTGAACCGTCGACCTGTTTCGGATAGCATCAACTTTCTTCCTCATTGAGACCATCAGTCCCGTATATTCATAACCTTCCAGCTCTTCATATCTGTTAACACCACCAACACCTGAACTACGGATCGATCCGGGCACAGTATCCATATCGAGGATAAGCCTGTAACGGTTATCATCCGAATAACTTAGATTATTGAGTACCTCCAGGGATTCATCTATCTGCCTGTCGAGCATCGAATACTGAAGTTTCATATTTTCAAGCTCCTGGTAAAGCACTGCTTCTTTCGGCGAACCAAACAACTTCTGAATGAGAGTGCCGTAAATAAGAGTAACAATTACCGAAGCAAGAAACCATAGAAACAACTTCCATATTCTTTCTTTCCAGGCGAGCTTCACCTGCTTGTATTGCAGATCTATTAAATCAAGGACATATTTCCTTCCCATCTACAGAAACGAGTTTTCCTGTTTTTTTATCGATTGTGGACAAATCTAAATCAAAAAAAGTAATTTTACAAGCCAAAAAAAAAGACATTTTACTGACAATATGGATAACAAACTGAAGGCTAAGGAGATAAGACAACTGTTTTTTGATTTTTTCAGGTCAAAAGGGCATAAAATAGTACCTTCTGCCCCGATGGTGATAAAGGACGACCCTACTCTGATGTTCACAAACGCCGGGATGAACCAGTTCAAGGATATATTTCTGGGGGGACCGGCCAGTGACCTCAAAAGGGTTGCCAACTCGCAGAAATGCCTGAGAGTATCAGGAAAACACAATGATCTTGAGGAAGTTGGTCACGACACCTATCACCATACCATGTTTGAAATGCTTGGTAACTGGTCGTTCGGAGATTACTTTAAAAAGGAAGCTAT
>JAVEZD010000072.1:3528-10822 GCA_034003165.1 Bacteroidales bacterium
CGTGTTGTGGCTGACCACCTGAGGGCTGTAGCCTTTTCTATAGCCGACGGACAGCTGCCTTCAAACAATAAGGCAGGCTATGTCATCAGAAGGATACTGAGAAGGGCGGTCAGGTACGGATACAACCACCTTGGAATAGAAGAACCGTTTATACACAAGCTGGTACCTGTTCTGGCTGCAAGCATGGGAGATGTATACCCCGAACTGAGAAACTCCTCAGAACAGATATCAAAAATAATATATGAGGAGGAAAGTGCCTTTCTCAGAACCCTGGGGAAAGGACTGAAGATGATTGAAAAGATGATCGCCGACCTTAAGGGTGAAGGTAAAAATATACTTCCCGGAAAGATAGCCTTTGAGCTTTACGATACATTTGGATTTCCTGCCGACCTTACTCAACTCATACTCAAGGAAAACGACATGCATATCGACATGTCGGGTTTTGAGAAGGAGATGAAAAACCAGAAGGAGAGATCGCGTGAGGACGCTGTTGTTGACACAGGCGACTGGGTTGTTGTAAGAGATACTGAAGGAACTGTTTTTACAGGCTACGATACCACCGTGGACCAGGTAAACATAACGAGATACAGAAAGATAAAGATAAAAGGCAGACATAGTTACCAGATAGTCCTTGACAAAACGCCATTCTACGCTGAGTCGGGAGGACAGGTAGGAGATACAGGCACCCTTACAAGCGGAGACGGGAAGATCACAGTCCTTGACACCCTTAAGGAAAACAACCAGATTCTTCATATCACCGACAGGATGGTCAGCGATCCCTCCGCGACTTTATCAGCCTCGGTCGACACTGAAAAAAGGCAGATGACAGCAAGTAACCATACGGCAACCCATCTGCTGCATTATGCCCTCAGATCAGTGCTGGGCACTCATGTGGAACAAAAAGGCTCGCTTGTGACTCCCGACCGTCTCAGGTTCGACTTCAGCCATTTCGGCAAGCCTGACCGTGAGGAATTGAGAAAAATTGAGGAACTCGCAAACAGCCTGGTAAGGGAAGGTAGCAGCCGTATCGTCAATGATGGCATAAGCATGGAGGAAGCTCATAAAATGGGTGCCATGGCACTCTTCGGTGAGAAATACGGAGAGAGGGTCAGGGTAATCTCCTTTGGCAGGTCGGTGGAACTATGCGGAGGCACCCATGTTGAAAACACAGGTTCAATAGGCATAATAAAAATAATATCTGAAGGAGCCATAGCGGCAGGTGTCAGAAGGATTGAAGCCATCACCGCTGCAAGGGCCGAAGAATACATCTCAGAGAAACTGGCAGCCCTCGACGATATAGCTGCGCTCCTTAAAAGCACTGGTAAGGTAACCGACAGTGTGGAGAAACTTATTGCCGAGAATTCATCACTCAGGAAAACCATTGAGAAAATGGAAGCAGATGCTGCAGTCTTAAAAGCCGATGAGTTGAAGAATTCGGCAGAGGACATAAATGGTATAAAGTTCATATCCTCTGTTGTCGAAGGAGCTTCACCTGAGATAATCAGGCACATCGCCTTCAGGATAAGAAACCTTGAGGGCAATTATGTTGCCGTCCTGGGTTCATCGTCGGGTGAAAAAGCCAGTCTTACCGTCCTCGTAAGCGACTCTCTGATAAAGGAAAGAGGCCTTAGTGCAGTAAACATAATAAAGGAGATCTCTTCCGAGATAAACGGAGGAGGAGGAGGACAACCCTTTCTGGCAACGGCTGGAGGAAAGAAAGCTGCGGGACTGCCAGCTGCCCTTCAAAAAGCAAGGGAAATATTACTTAGGTAATACTTTTATCCTCCTGACCTGACCTAAAGTGAGACCTGTGACAGAAATACCTCATGGACCATAATCCTGTATGCCTTATCAGAAACAGGTTTATTTTATTTGTTCTTCTCACTCCGGTAAGACGAAATAAAAAAAGGGCTGTCCGGATATTTCAAACCCCATTCTGTAAAAGTCAGGGACATCATTCCCTATGGTGCCGTATTACTTATGCTGTAGTTATTATTTTTCGACCGGATAATTTAAAACATGCACTGCTTTAGCCCGGTCGAATTTATTTACACGACAAAATTTACATATATTACTTATTTTATGATTTTTATAAGGTTATTTCAATCCTTTTTTTCTTAATTGCATTTTTTGTTCGAATAAATTTATTAGAATTGCACATTTTAAAAGGAAAATACAATGGAAGTACGCAGAACTTTTGACATCATAGACCTCAACTGTGAGAAATATCCCCGGGAGGATATGTATGGCGGCAAACAGGATAATGAATGGGTAACCTGGTCCACTGAAAAAGTAAGGGAGTATGTTGATCTGGTCAGCTACGGCCTTATGGCTATGGGCTACGGAAGAGGAGACAAGGTGGCGACAATAAGCGCCAACAAGCCCGAATGGAACATTGTCGACATGGCCCTTGCCCAGGCAGGAATTATCCACGTCCCCATATATCCTACAATAAGTACCGATGAATACGATTACATCCTCCAGCATTCTGAAGTCAGGGCCATAATAGTAGGTAACAAAGCTATTTACAGCAAGGTCAAACCTGTGGCCGGGAAAATAAAGACTCTGAAGGATATCTTTTCATTCGACCCTGTAGAAGGAGTGCGGCCATATGCTGAAATAGCAGAGAAAGGGAGAGAGAATGCTGACCGGTACAGGGACGAGCTTAAGAAGATCAGGGACAGTATTGATCCTGAAGAAATGGTTACTATAATATATACCTCAGGTACGACTGGCAACTCAAAGGGAGTGATGCTTTCACACAGAAACCTTGTTACAAATGCCATCACCACATCAAAAGCGCATCATCTGGGTTATGGTCACAGGGCTGTAAGTTTCCTTCCCCTTTGCCATGTATATGAGAGAATGGTCAATTATCATTTTCAATACAAGGGTATCAGCATTTACTATGTCGAGAATATGGGAACCATCTCTGAAGCCGTAAAAGAGATCAAGCCTCATATCTTCAACACAGTACCCAGGCTTCTCGAGAAGATCTATGACAATATAATAAGCAAGGGAAGGAACCTCTCGTGGCTGAAAAGGGCTATCTTCTTCTGGGCTGTCAGGCTTGGGCTCAAATTCAGGCTTAAGGAAAACTCATCGTTCTACAGATTCAGGCTCGGAATTGCACGCAAACTTATTTTCAGCAAATGGCAGGAAGCTCTCGGCGGAGAGGTCCAGGTAATGGTCTCCGGCGGTGCAGCCCTGCAATCGAGGCTCGAAAAAATATTCTGGGCAGCAGGCCTGCCTGTCATTCAGGGTTACGGACTTACAGAGACCTCGCCGGTGATAGCTGTGAATCCCTTTCGTATCGACGAGATGGGCTTCGGAACCGTTGGTCCCGTAATAGAGGGAGTGGAGGTAAAGATAGCCGGTGACGGAGAGATCCTATGCAAAGGTGTCAATGTGATGATGGGATATTACAAGGCGCCTGAGCTCACAGCTGAAGTCATTGATGAGGAAGGCTGGTTCCATACAGGTGACATAGGAGTAATAGAGAAGGGAAAGTTCCTGCGGATAACTGACAGAAAGAAAGAGATGTTCAAACTTTCGGCCGGGAAATATATTGCTCCTCAGGTGATTGAAAACAAGCTTAAGGAATCGTTTCTTATCGAGCAGGCCATGGTCATCGGTGAGAATGAAAAGTTTGCCAGCGCATTGATATCGCCTAACTTCGGCTTCCTGCACGACTGGTGCTCAAAGCACAGGATAGAATACCGCGACAACAGCGAACTTATTGAAATCCCTGAAGTGCTTGAACAGTTCTCAAAGGAGGTAAAGGAAGTAAATAAATCACTTGGAGAGCATGAACAGATAAAGAGGTTCAGGCTGGTTACAGAGGAATGGACGCCTCAGACAGGGGAGCTCTCTCCTACCCTTAAACTGCGAAGAAACCTTGTCGCAGCAAAGTACAGTGATATAATTTCTGAGATTTATTTTGGTGGAGAAAAGGAAAACGGTGTTCTTTCAATGTTAAAGAATGGGATTAACGGAATCCTTAAAAACCTGCCAAAATTCTGATTATAGTGTAGGAAGTTTGGTTCTGCAAATATGAAGGAGGCAAACAGCCTCCTTTCTTTTTACATGCCGTATCCTGTATGACAGTCTGTTTTTTTGTAATTTTGGGTTTTTAATTATGATGAGACGATCCCCACTTACTGCCATTATCCTTTCAGCCTTTTGCTTTGTGCTGATGTCATCGTGCACTCCGGGAGCCTGTTTTGAAGACACCGAGGCTTTCCTCAAGGCCACCTTCTATGAGAATGAAAGCAAGAAAGCCATATCCCCCGACAGTGTATCATTATGGGGTTCAGGGATGGGAGATAAGATGATTTACAACAGGGCTGCCAGAGTACAGCCTGCCCTCCTGCCCCTTGACGCTTCATCAGGCGAAGTAAGCTTTGTAATCAGGATCAATGGAACTGACGATACCATTTCATTCCGCTATTCGAGTTATCCCCATTTTATTTCAAAGGAATGCGGATATACATTCTTCCACAACCTGGATATGAATCACTATTCTTCAACATCTAATATTATCGACACCATAGTTTTCAGAAAGGGCAATATAACAACAGCAAATGAGGAAAATATACGTATATATTATTAGTATTGCCCCTCTGCTCTTCCCACTGGTGTCGCAGGGCCAGGACACCGTTGCTTTTCCGCTTAAGATAAGGGCCGGGATTGAAGTCACGGGACCCGTAATCTTCATGGTTGAAGGAAAAAACTTTGATGCCGGTGCTTTTATTTCTGTCGACAGAAATGAAAAGATGGCATATGCCCTTGAAGGAGGCTGGTCTGATTTCAGTTATTCGCAGTACAACTACGACTACAGCTCAAAAGGTTTGTATCTGAAGGCCGGTGTCGACTTCAACCTCCTTAAGCCAACCGTTTCCATGGGACGTTACCAGGCCCTCCTGGGCTTAAGATACGGGCTTAGCCTTTTCAGTTCCGGGACTCCATCACTCAGCCAGGAGAACTACTGGGGTACAGCTAATTCATCTATTGCCTCATCATCTATTGCGGGTCATTTTCTGGAGGTAGCACCAGGTGTCAGGACAGAGCTCTTCCGTAACTTCAGTATCGGATGGAATGTCAGGCTTAAGTTCCTGGTTTCAGGAGGCGGCGGAAAAGACAATAAACCGGTTCATATTCCCGGATACGGCGACGGAGGCAGAGGGGCCACTGCCGGAATAAGTTACTATCTTATATGGAACATCCCTTTCCGGACCATCACGGCAATCACAAAAAAAGAAAGTATACCTGCCGCGGGGACGGAAAGCGGACAGTCATCGCAGGATAATCAGAATATCACCCGGCCAGGCTCACTGTTTTAAACCCTTGCATCTTTTTTATCACGTCCGGAGCTGAAAATCAGCAAACCAAGATAGGTTATAAATCCGTTTACAAGAAGGAGTTCAAAACCAAACTTGTAGCCGTTAAAAAGCATTTCGGAATTAATGCTCAGAAAATAACATATCACCGGTGACAATACTGCAATTGCAGGAGTAATGCGGTCGTTGACCTTTCTCCCCGAGAAGAGTCCGAAAGAGTAAAGGCCGAGCAGGGGCCCGTAGGTATAACCGGCTATAGTAAAAAGGTTGTCAATGACTGCCTTGTTATTCAAAGCCCTGAAAAGGATTATACTTATAAAGAAAACAAAGGCTATGGTTATATGGACCATATATCTGAGCCTTGTCCTTCGCTTTTCAGTGATCCCCGTTTTCTTATCAAGTCCCAGAAAATCAATACTAACAGAGGTAGTGAGAGATGTCAGGGCTCCGTCAGCACTTGGGAAAGCCGCAGAGATCAGACCTATAAGGAAAACCACCCCTGCCACCGGTCCGAGATGCTGAAAAGCAATAGTAGGAAAGAGGTCGTCAGTCGATTCAACAACAATATTGGCACTCATCGCATAAACCATAAGAAGGGCTCCGAGGACAAGAAACAGAAAATTAACAAAGATCAGAATCCCGCTGAAGGTAAACATGTTCTTCTGAGCCTCTCCAAGATTCCTGCAGCTAAGGTTCTTCTGCATCATCTCCTGGTCCAGTCCTGTCATCACAATTGTTATAAACATCCCGCTCAGAAACTGCTTGACAAAAAACCTCTCATGATGCCAGTCGGTGATGAACATACGCGATATGTCCCTGTCGGATATCAAATTTATAAGCGATCCGAAAGAGTGTCCCATCTCCCTGCTTATGTAAAT
The DNA here is from genome assembly GCA_034003165.1 of Bacteroidales bacterium. GTDB lineage: Bacteria > Bacteroidota > Bacteroidia > Bacteroidales > VadinHA17 > LD21. Next base: position 9,746 of record JAVEZD010000072.1, read on the forward strand.
CACAGAAAGAACAACAGCCAGAAGCATAAACGTGGTCTGCAGGGTATCTGTCCATACTATGGTTCTTATCCCTCCCTTGAGGGTGTAAAGGATTATGAGTGTTATAAAGATAAGCACATTGACCCAAAAGGGGATATTCCAGGCATCGAAGACAAACAATTGAAGAACATTAATAACCAGATACATACGAAGAGAAGCGCCCAGCACCCTTGAAATTATAAAGAAGCCGGCACCGGTCTTGTACGACCAGAACCCGAACCTCTGACCGAGATACGAATAGATGGAGGTCAGCTTAAGCCTGTAATAGAGGGGTAGCAGGACCAGGGCAATAACCATATACCCGAAGAGGTAGCCCAGTACCACAACCATATATGAGAACTGGGTATCCTTCACCCATCCCGGGACCGACATAAAGGTAACGCCCGAGAGGGAGGCTCCAATCATTCCGTAGGCTACCACAAACCATGGCGACACCTTGTTACCAATATAAAATGACTGGCTGTCGGCTTTCCGGGCCGTAAGCCAGGTAACCAGAAACAGAACTGCCGTATAAAGCAGGAATAAACCAAGGATGAGTGTAGGTGACATAGTTTCTGAATAATCTGCAAGGATACTAAAAAGAGCGGAAGACAAAAAATTACGCGCCAATTTAGTTCAAAGGAAGGAATTGAATTATTTTTACAGCAAAATCCATCCAATGGGCTATACTGAATATTCCTCAAGGCTGCTTGAAAATGCCGTTAACGAATTTGCCACCCTCCCCGGGATAGGACGGAAGACGGCTTTCAGGCTTGTGATGAGCCTGCTTAAAAGAGACCCCGGAGAAGTTAAAAGATTCGGCGAGTCTATTTCACGGCTTCATGATGAGATTCACTACTGCAGGCAATGTCATAACATCTCTGACAGCGAGCTATGTAATATATGCAGTGACGGGAAAAGGGATAAGTCGCTGCTGTGTGTCGTTGAGAACATCCAGGATGTGATGGCGATAGAGAACACCAGGCAGTTCATGGGAGTATACCACGTACTGGGAGGTATAATATCACCTATCGACGGTATTGGTCCCTCCGATCTGAA
>JAVEZD010000073.1:0-4252 GCA_034003165.1 Bacteroidales bacterium
TACAGGAAACGCTTTATACTTCTTTTAGGTGTCTTGACGAACTCTTCGGGATGTAACCTGAACCTTGAAACAGACATGAAATCGGGAAGCCTTTCATTGACTTCTTTCTTTGTCTGCTCAAAGATCTCAACAAGCTTTTCCTCAGTGACATTATCTCTTTTCATCATCTCATAATCGGGGTAGATGAGTGCAACAAGTTTGTTGTCCTCCGATATCACAAGCGATTCTGTAACATAAGGCTTGTTGTTTATCATCGACTCAATCTCCTCAGGGTAGATGTTCTTGCCTGAGGGGCCGAGAATCATATCCTTGCTTCGTCCCTTTATGAATATGTTTCCTTCAGTGTCAATGATTCCAAGGTCGCCCGTATGCATCCATCCTTTTTCGTCGATCATCTCTTTTGTGGCCTTCTCGTTCTTGTAATATCCAAGCATCACATTCTCTCCCCTGAGGATTATCTCTCCGACCTGTTTATGCGGATCAGGGGAATCAATGGTAACCTCAAGTGTATCAACGGGTCTGCCCGAAGCTCCCAGCTTTGTCGTTTTCCAGGAGGCGTAGCTTATAAGAGGACCACATTCGGTCATTCCGTACCCGACAGTGAATTTAAACCCTATCTTTCTGAAGAACTTCTCGGCATCAGGGTTAAAGGCAGCACCACCGATGACCAGCTCATGGAACCTTCCTCCGAAGGTATCTACAAGCTTATCCCTTATCTTATTGCGAATAATGCTGTTAATTCCGGGAATACCAAGCAGCAGCTTCATATGAGGCTTGCTGATGACGGGTATTATCTGCTTCTTGAAGATTTTTTCTATAACAAGCGGGACCGACAGTATGAGACGGGGTTTTATCTCTTTGAAAGCCTGTATAATTATCTGAGGTGAAGGGGTTTTTGAAAGAATGGTAATATGGCATCCAATAGTAAAGGGGAATAGGAATTCGAAGGCGCAGCCATAGGTGTGTGCAAGAGGCAGGAATGAAACAATGGGATCGCCGGACTTAAGAGGCATATTGTTCTGGGCAAACCTCACATTGGCTGACAGGCTGTTATGTGTTATCATCACTCCCTTCGAGAAGCCCGTTGTTCCTGAGGTGTAACTTATTACAGCCAGCTTATCGTTGCTTACATCCGAAAAGCGGATGTCTTCCTTCTTAAGGACGGGATATTGTTTTTCGTATATCCCATCTGCAGCGTCAAAGGCATTCCTGAAAGCCGGGGAGCTTCCGGTAAGCTGACGGAAGTTATCGAGTGATATCGCTCCTCCTATCTCGGGCATCTTTGAAGGATCGAAGAGCTCAAACAATTTATCGTCGGCATAGAGAATCTTTGAATCGGAATGATTAATAATGTTCATGGTATCATCCGGCTTGAAGTCGGGAAGGATAGGCACTACAACAGCACCATACGTCACGGTGGCGAGATAAACAACGCACCAGTTGGCAGAATTCCTTCCTACAAGGGCTATCTTGTCTCCTTCCCTGATTCCGGTTTCCCTGAACAGGATATGTATCTTAAGGATCTTCTCAGCAATCTCTTTGTAAGTATATCCTTTTTCGGTATAATTAGACAAAGCCTCAATTTCCCAGTTTTGTCTTATACTCTCTTCAATGTAACCAACCAAACGTTCCTTAATCATAGAGCAATTGTTTTAATGATTCGACAAATTTAAGTCAGATTATACACATTTATTCCCCCCCGGCGGTGTTAAATGTAGTACATCATCAGTATTGCCACCAGTGAGACGACATTTACCAATGTAAAGAAATAGTTATAACTCTCTCTGATCTTGCTGAATTGACCCAGCTTCCTGGCAAAGATGCCGATAGTAGGTAAAAACAGCACTACAAGAAAGATAAAAAATTCCAATCCCGGAAATACCTGTTCAAGTCCGCCTTTCACAAGGGCAGACAGATATACTATTATCAGCAGGACGAGAAGGTAAAGCAGGTAGCTTCCTTTCAGGAGCAGTGTAGAGATCAGTCTCCTCTTGTGAAGCTGGTGAGGCTTCAGGTAAGCATAGGCAATTGAGAATATCATCACCATAAAGACTATCCCGAGGATATGATTCAGTATTTCATTAAAATTAGCCACGTTTAAAAGTATTGGTTTCTGAATTAAACATCTTTTAAAGACCATATTAGCGAACTGGCTCCCAGTACGGCAGCATTATGAGTGCTGAGCTCCGAAGGCAGAAGCTTTACTTTGCCCCTGTATATCTCCAGAAGATTCTCTTCCATATACTCCCTGGCAGGTTCAAAGATAAGATCTTTGGCCAGTGCCAGTCCACCGAAAAGGAAAATCGCCTCGGGGTTGGTGTGAGCCACCACATCGGCCAGCTTGAAGCCGAGCATCCTGCCTGTATGTTCAAAAGCCTTCCTTGCTATGGGATCTCCCGCGAGGGCAGCAGTATGTATCATCTCTGCATCAAGTTCATCAAAACTTTTCTTCCTTAACCCGCTTGGGGCCACTGAATCAGCCATTATCTTGAAGAGGGTTCTCTTAAGACCATTTGCCGACACATAGGTCTCCAGACATCCTTTCCTGCCACAGCCACATTCACGGTTCGAAGGGCCGGGACGAATAGCAGTATGTCCGATCTCACCGGCAAAACCATCGTGGCCGTAAACAAGCTTGCCATCTATTACAAAGCCGCTGCCCAGTCCGGTCCCAAGTGTTATAACAACAAAATCCTTCATTCCCCTGGCGCCGCCGTATATCATCTCACCCACAGCAGCGGCATTGGCATCATTGGTTACCACCACAGGCAGCGCTGTATGCTTTCTGAAGAAACCGGCCAGCGGCACTATCCCTTTCCAGGGGAGTCCTGCAGCATGTTCAATGGTACCCTTGTTTATATTGCCCATAGGAGCCCCGATACCGAAACCGGCAAGCTCCGTGCCTGCATCAGTCTTCCTGACGGTAAGCATTATCTTCTCATACAGGGCGGCAACAAACACTTCCGGATCATCATAATGAGATGTCCTCAGCCTTTCCTCTGCAATAACAGATCCTTCACGGTCAACGAGCCCGAAAACAGTGTTGGTACCTCCGATATCGATGCCGGCTGCAATCTTCTTTCCTGCCATAATCCGGATCAAAATGTTAAGATATCATAAAGATCTTAAATAACCACATTCCTTACCGATAAACTCACAGTAATCTGGTTACTCAACTATTCACCTGTATATTCGTTACCCACTTTTCTGGCTCTAACAGGATGATCAAGGTCAATACCAAGCGACACTCCTGTTTCGACAAGTATGTTCCAGCCGGCTGCAAGCTGTATGTATTCTGAATACTCCTTATCCTCAGGTATTATAATAGTCGGGAATATGGTGTTCTTATCCGACACTGCTATAACGGTGATACCGGCAACCTTAACAAGACATTCCATGAATTTATCCTGATCAACATCAAAGGGATCCATCCATATAAGCACCTCATTTCTGTCCATCACCTCCTCAATGCCATGAAGGGCAAAGGTTCCCTCCAGAAAGGCTGATTTCTTCCTTGTTATCTCGTTGGTCTTCAGTGCAAGCTCTCCTGCAACACCATTGTCACGTCCGGCAAAATAAATGACATCGGCTTTATTTAATTTTTCAATAACAGCCGGGTCTATCGGGGCAGTGAGTACCTGTCCGGTCTTCTCAGCAAGCTCCTTCAGTCCGTCCATCTTTTCCCCTCTCAGGTTCCTCAGCAGGGCATCATAGAACAGGGCCTGTTCAATAACTGATTTTGTTGCAGCAACGGCATCTTCCTTGCCGCATGAAAGAACATGGGTGTCTCCGGCAAACTCTTCAAGCTTGGTACCCCTGTTGGCTGTCAGCCCGAAGATCATGTCGTGACCCTTCTGTTTCAGGACATTGACAAGCCGGATGACCTCTTTCGTCTGGCCCGAGTTTGAAGCAGCGAAAACGGCATAGTCAGAGAGGTTATATTCCCTGGCCTGGGTACATCCTTCAGTTATAAAGGGCATAAGGAAGTCCTTGCGCAGTGAGGCGGAGATGGTCCTTTTTGCAGGAAAGAGCCTGCTGCTGCCTTCTCCTGTCATGAACAATCCTTTTTTCGAACGTATCTTTTCTGAAAAACGTCTGGTGACACTCTGGTCAAATGATCTGATAATCCCGGGAGTCTCCATCATCTCCCTTACAAGGGCAAATTTGCTGTACTTTTCATCATTTAGGTTCATAGTTCCTGGATTTATTTTAATAGAAGTAAATTAATCAGCCTTGTCAATACACCACCCTT
>JAVEZD010000073.1:4352-7998 GCA_034003165.1 Bacteroidales bacterium
ACCTCACTGCAGGGTTCAGTCTTCACAGCCCTGAAAAAGTTCTCCCTTACATAAAATCTCAGAAAAAGAAGATTCCTGTTATAAGCTGCCGAAAAAGAAACGTCAGGCATATACCTGTATTTTTCCCAGTTTATGACATCGATCCTGTGCCTTTCAGATATGCTGCCGAGAGCATCGCGTACTTCATGAATATCACTTCCATCAATATCGATTCTGTATGCTCTGACAACCTTCATAGCTAAAGCCGGATCCAATGAGAAAGTTAAATTATAAAAAATCCGGGAATCCGGACTTGCTGCTGTTATTTTTCCATCTCGCTCCAGGCCAGTGCCGAGGAACCGAGTACAGCCGCATTGCTCTCCCTTACTCCCGATGGCAATATACTGAAGGTGCCTTTGAAGAGATGCTGAACCATTGCGTCAACATATTTTCTTACCGGAACGAAAAGTGCTTCACCGGCCTGGGCCAGTCCTCCAAAAAGAAATACTGCTTCGGGGCTTGAGAAGCAAACAGCGTTTACGATTCCGAAGGCCAGTTTCTCAGCTGTGAAGTCGAGTGCCCTGACTGCCACCGGATCATTTTCTGCTGCAGCACGGGCAATTTCCCTGGAAGTAAGTGACGATGGTGCTATATCCCGCAGTACGGAAGCCTCGCTCATATCGCTCATCAAATAGAGGGCCGTCTTTACAAGTCCGGAAGCAGAGGCATAGGTCTCGAGACATCCCCTGCGGCCGCAACCGCAAGCCCTGCCTCCCCGGACCACTATGGTATGGCCCAGCTCACCTGCAAATCCTGTATGGCCGTAAACCATCCGTCCGTTTATAACAATTCCGCTTCCCAGCCCGGTACCAAGTGTAAGAACAATGAAATCCTTCATTCCCTTTGCAGCTCCGAAGATCATCTCTCCCATGGCTGCAGCATTGGCATCATTGGTCAGGTAAACGGGTACCCCTGTATCCTTTTCCAGCATGGAGGCAAAAGGTACTATCCCCTTCCAGGCAAGATTGGGAGCATGTTCTATTGTCCCTTTATAGTAGTTGGCATCGGGGGCACCTACACCGGCAGCCTTAAGCTTCAGCTCCGGATTTCTGTCCAGAAGATCCTTCAGTGCTGATCCCAGTGCTGTGATGAATTTATCTATCTCAGGATAATCAGTGGTAATAAGTCTGCCTTCAGCCAGGATTTCGCCTTCCCTGTCGACCAGACCCAATACCGTGTTGGTCCCTCCTATATCAATACCTGCTGTTACTTCCTTCATAAGATGGTTTTTAGGTTAAAGGTTATCAGATTCTTCCCGGGGTACTACCGGTTGTACCGCCCTGCCGGATCATGGTGGCCGGCTTGCTGTTTCGTATCCCCAGGTCCCAGTCCTGAGTGATCTCCCAGTTTATTTTTATCTCTATCTCTGAGCTATAGTAGGAAACCGGTTCCGGTTGTCTTCCTTTTGAAAAGTCGCCCGTGGTCCATCGCCCGTCACCATTGAGATCATAGATGGCTCTCAGCCTGTAAAAACCTTTCTCGAGAAGAGGAAACTCCAGAATACCATCCTCCTTCATGACAACCTCTTTGAGGATCTTTTCCTGCCTGTCGAGCAGTTGAATTATCCTCTGACCACTATGGTTGGTAATGTTCAGGGTAAGATGTCCGTAGGATTCAGGCGTTCTGACACTGAACCTACCCCCGGTCGAATCGGTAACCTCTCCGTATATGCTCCGGAAGGCGGCGGAATCGGAGGAGAAAATATAGTTGCTTCCCTGCTTCAGAGCTATATCCATATAGGTTATGCATGAATTAAGTGAATCAGGCTTAAGTGAATATGGGACTCTGATTTTACTGTCATCAACAACTTCATAAACAATAAGCTTTGAGGTATCGGTGGCATCAAGAGGAGTGGGTGAGGTAAACCTTATTCTGGCTCCAGGCTTAATTGAGCCTGCCGAAAGAGGAGAAGATACCCTGTACGACTGCCTGGCAGCAGTGCTTCCCCTTGTCTGACGGGGCCTGACAAACCTTCCGGCAATAGTGTCGGTCCGGTAAATATCGGTACCCAGAGTATCAGTAAAAGGATAGGTGACTACTGACCTGATAAGTTCCTGAGCATAAAGTGCCGTATCTGTAAGCCATACATTAATGGTGTCGCCGGCGGAGGATCTTTCAATAAAGTAATCATCATCGTCTGACCCCGGGATCGAAAAAGCAAAGTCCATGGAATCGGGAGGAAGTGAAAGGGTAAAGGTCATCCTGTACTGAAGTGGCCGTGCTGATGAAGTCAGGTAACGGGTCTTTTTCTCAGCCGGGAAAAGGATCATACTGTACATGCCGGCACTTAATGCCGGATCGGCTGTGGCGGCAGAATCAGCAGGGGCAGAGGCTGCAGCTGCTCCGGAAATATTATAGTTGGTTTCGGGACTGACCTGTATTGTACTGTCGAGAAAGGCAAATTCCTCATCGGCCAGATTGAAATTCTTGCTGTTGTCAAGGTCCTTCAGAGCATAGAGACGATAGGTCCCGGCATTAATATTGTTTATCCTGAAGCTTCCGTCCTTTTCAACCCTTGTTATATAATCCGGAATGCCCTCCAGTACACCGGATCCGTCGAGGTTCCTGTGAAGCATAACCAGGGTGTTTTCAGGAATGTCGAGATTCAGTGCTGTCCGGACACTGCCATTGACCGAAAGAGAATCTATTACCGGCCCCGTTGAAAAGACAAACTGGAAGTTATCTATGGGATTACTCTCATTGAGATCCCTTATGGCATCCAGGAAGTTAAAAGTATAGGTTGTGTTTTCACGGAGCTCCTCTTCATACCTCACCCTCACATCTTTCCCTCTTATTATTACCTGTGGGCGCTCCTGCATCGGGGGCGAAACCATGAATTTCTCATTTATGTTGTCGAGAACAACATATTCGTCGAAGGTAATGGATACTTCCTTCCCCGTGAAATTTGTTGCCCCGTTTACAGGAAGGCTCTCAAGTGCAACCGGGGGCACAGTATCCCTGGGACCGCCGGAAGGTGAACTCATCTTTGCACAACCCGCAATTAACAAAAACCCCAGTATTACCAATGTACTATTTCCTGTCCTCCCGGTCATCAGCGTTCTGTCATTTATGAATACAAACTTACATTTTTTCAGGATAAATAAGATATCCGGGCTGGCATACACCCTAAAAAGAGAAACAAAGAACAACAACGATAATATTTTCTACCTTTGTCTGTAATCATAATTAATACTGTTATGCATTTACTTATTGTTCCATGGGATGTCAATCCCGAGATATTCAGGATCGGTTCGTTCGCAGTAAGATGGTACGGCCTTCTCTTTGCATCCTCCTTCCTCTTCGGTTATATTATCATGCAAAGGATCTTTCGCAATGAAGGTCTTACCGATGCCATGCTCGACAGACTGACCATTTATATGGCAATCGGGGTTATTGCCGGTGCAAGGCTTGGACATTGCTTCTTCTATGAACCGGATTATTACCTTGCCAACCCCGCTGAGATTTTGAAGATTTGGCACGGAGGTCTGGCAAGTCATGGAGCTGCTATAGGTATTCTTCTGGCTTTATGGCTTTTTATAAGAAAAGAAAAAAAGGACTACACATGGGTCCTCGACAGGATAGCCATCGTTGTAGCCCTTTCAGGCTT
>JAVEZD010000073.1:8098-10721 GCA_034003165.1 Bacteroidales bacterium
TGTAATACTACAGCCTCAAATATCTCTTCCTTGCTTTTAAAATAATAATAAATCGAACTTTTGCCGATATTGAGTGCTCTCGCCACCTCTTCCATCGTTGTCTTTCTAAACCCGTAACGACTGAAAATCTGTCCTGCCGAGATCACGATCTTCTTTCTATATTCTTCTTTATCAATCATATGATAAGAGTTTTTCTGTCTGTTCCGTTTCAGCTGCAAATATATGTCATTTCAAATTTCTTTCAAAATCTTCGAATAAAACGGTCGATTATTCGAAACCGGTTTTTTGTTAGTACATAAATGAGGGAAAGAGGTTTTTTCGAAAGATCTTCTATTATTTTGTAAATTTGGTCAGGTTTTTCCGGCCTGAAATATTCTTCACTCTATGTTGGTTAACGGTAAAAACTACCAGAGCATCTGGATTGATGAGACTGACCGATCGGTTGTCAGAATAATTGATCAGCAACGACTGCCTTTTATCTTCACCACTAAGGAGCTAAGGACCGTTGAGGATGTTTATTCGGCAATATCGGATATGTCGGTCAGGGGTGCCCCTGCAATAGGGGCTGCGGGTGCTTTTGGCATGTATCTGGCAACACTGGAGATAACATCACACACAAACATCGTTGATCATTTAAGGAATGCAGCAGAATATCTGATTTCGTGCAGGCCCACTGCCGTTAACCTGAGGTGGGCCGTAAGTCTTGTAAGAAACAGGCTGACCGGGGTTACTGTGGTTTCTTCTCTCCGGGAGAAAGCACTCAGCGCTGCTCTTGAGATCTGTGAGACTGAGAAGGAGAACTGCCGGCAGATAGGGATATCTGGTATTGAGCTGATAAGGGAAATAAGCAAGGTCAGGAATGGAAAACCGGTCAATATTCTTACTCACTGCAATGCCGGATGGCTGGCATGTGTCGATTATGGGACGGTAACGGCTCCCATCTATCTGGCAAAAGAGGAAGGAATCCCCGTTCATGTTTGGGTTGATGAGACGCGTCCGCTGAACCAGGGGGCAAGACTGACAGCCTGGGAACTTGGGATGAACGGAGTGCCCCATACCCTTATAGTTGACAATGCCGGCGGACATCTGATGCAGAAGGGAATGGTCGACATGGTGCTGGTTGGCAGCGACAGGGTGACACGCAGTGGCGATGTGGCCAATAAAACCGGGACCTATCTTAAGGCTCTTGCTGCAAGGGATAACGGAATCCCCTTTTATGCTGCCCTCCCCACCTCCACCATCGACATGGGAATTGCAGACGGACTGAATGAAATAGTGGTGGAAGAACGTGATCCTGAGGAAGTCACCATGGTTTCGGGATTTATGGAAGGTGAGCCGGCAAAGGTTCGTATTTGTCCGGCCAATACCCCTGCCTCAAACTATGGCTTTGATATAACACCTGCAAGGCTGGTGACCGGACTGATAACTGAAATGGGAATTTGCAGGGCTGAAGAAAAAGAAATTGTTAAATTGTTTCCCGATATACACGAGTAAAAATGGAAGGGGTTGTTAAATTCAATTGTCACTGGAACCAGTCGGGTCCGGTAATCTCCGACGAGCAGTACGAGATAATCAACTACTGGCGTGAGATACTTTTCAATATGGATCTGATAGGGGCGTATGAAAATGGTGTCGGATTCGGCAATATAAGTATGAGGATAAGAGGCGGCAACCAGTTCGTTATAACAGGGTCAGCTACGGGAGAGATTCCTGAACTTGAGCCGGGTCATTATGTAAAGGTAACATCCTTTAATATAGAAGACAATGCGGTACAGTGTGTCGGTCCCCTCAAGGCATCGTCTGAATCACTTACCCACGCTGCTATATATTCGGCCGACCAGGGGGTAAATGCCATTATCCACGTGCACAGCATAGCCCTCTGGAATGATCTGATCTATAAGGTGCCCACTACCAATCCCGGGATGGATTATGGTACTACTGGACTGGCAAAAGATGTAAGCCGTCTTTTCGGTGAATCGGATGTAATCGAAAAAAGGATAATAGTTATGGCGGGCGACAGGGCTGGTCTGCTCACCTTTGGTCACGATATGGATGAAGCTGTTAACATACTTATGGGTTACCTTAAAATAAACGACTGAGATACTTTCCTTAACATAGGAACCGGCCGGATTTCAGGGAGCACCTGCCACAATAATTAATTGTTAACCTGTATTTAAGATCTCTAATTAGTTTACCCTGTTAGCCGGCAGTCATGATAAAAGAAACTAAAAAGTTTTTACCCGGAAGAATATCCTGGTTGTCATGAATCTTATTCTTAATGAATAGATTTTTTAATTTTATGCTTTAGTGGGAAGAAAATGGAGAAGATCCTCAGAAAGAAGTTGTTGTACAGGAGCGGACTGGGTTTTTACTGCATCAATCATGTGCAGGGATGTCATCACGGCTGTATGTATCCCTGTTATGCCTATATGATGGCGCGTACCCATGGACGGGCGCATTACTACACCGACTGGTGCCGTCCGGCCCTTGTCTCAAACGCCCGCGAGTTGCTTGAAGGTGAGTTGAAGAGGATGAAAAAAAGGCCGGGGACCATACATCTCTGTCTGACTACAGATCCTTTTATGAATGGTTATCCCGAGGTGACAGCCATGAGTCTGGAGCT
>JAVEZD010000074.1:0-10711 GCA_034003165.1 Bacteroidales bacterium
CAAATATTTCAACGACCGTGGTTTCTTTTATCTTCACACTCCGATAATAACAGGCAGCGACTGTGAGGGAGCAGGGGAGATGTTTCATGTTACAACGCTCGATCTCAAAAACATACCTCTTAATGATAAGGGTCAGGTTGATCACGAAAAGGATTTCTTCGCAAAGGAGACCAATCTTACAGTATCCGGTCAGCTTGAGGGTGAGCTGGGAGCCCTGTCTCTTGGAGAGATTTACACCTTTGGCCCTACCTTCCGTGCCGAGAACTCCAATACTCCGAGGCATCTTGCCGAGTTCTGGATGATAGAACCCGAAATGGCCTTCTTTGATATAACGGATAACATGGATCTTGCCGAGGATTTCGTTAAATACCTCATCAGCTATGCCCTTGAAAACTGCCAGGATGATCTTGAGTTTCTTAACAAGATGATTGACAAGGATCTGCTTGAAAGACTAAGGTTTGTTGTTGAGAATGAGTTTGTCAGGCTCACTTATACAGAAGCTGTTGATATCCTGACGGGAGCAGATAGGAAATGGGAGTTTCCTGTTGGCTGGGGTCGCGATCTCCAGGCTGAACACGAGAGATATCTTGTTGAGGTACATTTCAAAAAACCGGTCATCCTTACAGACTATCCAAGGGAGATAAAGGCTTTTTACATGAAACAGAATGATGATGGGAAAACAGTAAAAGCCATGGATGTCCTTTTCCCGGGCATAGGTGAGATTATAGGCGGTTCCCAGAGAGAGGAAGATCATGATAAGCTTGTCAACCGTATAAAGGAGCTTAAGCTGCCCGACAAAGACCTCTGGTGGTACCTTGAGACAAGGAAATTTGGCTCGGCTCCTCACAGCGGCTTCGGGTTGGGTTTTGAAAGGCTGATACTTTTTATTACAGGGATGTCGAATATAAGGGATGTGATCCCTTTCCCGAGGACTCCCAGGAATGCGGAATTTTAACATAAGATAACCGGCACTGACCGGAAACAAGGTGTAATGTTAAAACAAAGGCTACAGCAGAAACTACTGCAGAAACTGTCACCACAGCAGATCCAGATGATCAAGCTGCTGGAAATACCTACCTTGCAGATAGAGCAGAGAATAAAGAAGGAACTCGAAGAGAATCCGGCCCTCGAAGAGGGTCCCGATGATGAAGAGATCGGCGATACAGCCGACATGGAAGATGAGGATTACGAAGAGAAGGACAAGGATGATGAAGAATTCACCATCGACGATTATATCGATGATGATGACATACCCGATTACCGCCTGCAGGCCAATAACTACAGCAGGGATGATGAGAAGAGATCAGAGATTCCCTTTTCTGCAGGATCATCTTTTCATGAACATCTTCAGTCGCAGCTGGGATTGCGCGACCTGACTGAAAAGCAAAAGGTACTCGGGGAATACATCCTGGGTAACATCGATGAAGACGGATATCTGCGACGTGAACCTGAAAATATAGTTGACGACCTCGCCTTCCTTCAGAATATAAGCACAAACGAAAAAGAACTAGAAGAGGTTCTGGAGATCATCCAGGACCTCGATCCTTCAGGTGTCGGAGCCAGGAACCTGCGTGAATCACTCCTCATTCAGCTGGCAAGGAAAGACAGATCCTATTCTCCCGTAAGACTGGCATATACAATAATCGACCAGTACTTTGAAGAGTTTTCCAAAAGACATTACGATAAAATCATTGCAAAAGCCGGGCTAACTGAGGATCAGCTAAAGGCTTCAATAGAGGAGATCCTTAAGCTGAATCCCAAACCGGGTAACCTTTACAGTGATTCCTTTACCAAAACGGTCCAGCCGATAGTCCCCGACTTCATCCTCGAGCTTTCTGAAGATGGATTTGACCTCCATCTCAACTCCCGGAACCTGCCCGAGCTAAGGCTTAGCCCCTCATACAGGGATATGCTGAGTGACTATAGCAGAAACAGTGACCAGAAAAAGGAAATGAAGGAGGCCGTCACTTTTGTCAGACAGAAGATAGAGTCGGCCAGATGGTTCATCGATGCCATAAAACAGCGTCAGAACACCCTGCTCCTTACCATGAATGCCATCCTGGAATATCAGCGCGAGTACTTCGTCGATGGTGATGAGACTAAGCTGAAGCCGATGATCCTTAAGGATGTGGCAGAGATGACAGGCCTCGATATCTCAACGGTATCAAGGGTTGCCAACAGCAAGTATATCCAGACTCACTTTGGGATCTTTCCTCTTAAATTCTTCTTCTCCGAAGGACTTCAGACAGACAGCGGTGAGGAGGTATCTACCCGTGAGATTAAAAGGATACTTCAGGACTGTATTGAGAATGAAGAGAAAAGAAGACCCCTCACAGATGAACGCCTTACTGAGATACTCCAGGAAAAAGGATATCAGATTGCCCGCCGTACAGTTGCCAAATACAGGGAGCAGCTTAACATACAGGTTGCCAGGTTAAGAAAGGAGATCTGATGCAGGATGAAGAGAAAAACGGGATCGCTGACAAACTGGCAAAAGTCGTATATGTAGTCTTTTACCCGCTTCTGATACCGGTTTACGGTATGCTTCTTCTATTTTCGGCTCCCACCCTTCTGGGATATCTGCCAGGATCAATAAAGAAGATCGTCCTGATCATCCTGATTACAAATAACCTCTTTGTACCTCTTGCCCTTATGCCCTTTCTCCGTTTCAGGGGTTATATCAGTTCTTTCCGCATGGATGACAGACAGGAGAGAATAATACCTCTCCTTCTGAGTGCCTTGCTCTATTCAGTCACCGCATATATTTTCATTAAATTCCAGATCCCCTTCTTCATAAAATCATATATCTTCTCGGTGTTCTTCCTTGTCATTGCAGCTACTGTCATCAACTTCTGGTACAAGATCTCCATTCATGCCATTGCAGCCGGCGGACTTACTGCTCTTGTCTTCATCCTTTCGCTCAGGATGCATGTGCCTCTTACTGAATATATAATAATGACAGTTATTTTTTCGGGATTAGTCCTTTCAGCCGGTCTTCAGCTACGGAGGCATAGTCCCGCCGAGGTCTGGACAGGGTTTTTAACAGGAGTCGCCGGAATGATTTTCATCCTTCTGATCTTTTAATATTTCGCCCAGAGCCTTCTCAAGAAGGGATTCTGATTCGCTTATTAGCTCAATGGGTACTGCCGGGCTGACAAAGGTAATAATGTCGGTATGCCGGAGTTCGTTCTGTGTGATACTGCTGAACCATCCTTTTACAGACAGGTAGTCAGCCAGATACTCCTGTTCCGTCTGTCCCGGTGTCGGCACAAGAAAGGCACTGCGGCCCAGTGAAACAAGTTCCATAATGGTCGAATAGCCGCTGCGTGAAATCACCCCTTCTGCGCCGGCTATCAGTCCGGCCATTTGTGAAGCCGGAAGATGGCTTACCTCTGTTATACGTCCTTCAGTCCGGCCTTCCCTGATTCTGCCCGGTCTTCCTTCAAGGACGACAAGGTCCTCTTCTCTCCGGGTGAACAGCCTGATGACCGATTCCTTAAAAATGCTTTTCTGGGGCTCAGGACCTGACAGTATAGCTGTGTAGTATTTTCGTTGGCCCGGGACTGTGCTGTCGGGTATCTCATTTTTTGAAAACCTCGAGAGCAGACCTGCAAACATTGCGTTTTCAGGAAGCCTGATCCCATGGGAGAGTCTGCCTGTCAGGTTCACATCGCCCGGCAGGTCGGGTATGAGGCACAGGGAGTACCTGTTTATAATACAACGGTGAAACAGCACTCCAAGGAACTCGAAGGGTCTGAAGAGAGCCGGGAAGGGTATGCGTATCTGGTGGGTTACATATACTGATTTTATATTTTTGTTCCATAACCCGAACCTGTTGTCACTTATAACAATGTCAACCTTATATTTCCCTATAAGGCTCCTAAGTTTAATATGTTCCTTTACCAGATGGTGGAAAAGCAGGGGTATCTGAAGAAAGAGAATAAGGTACTGGGGCAGATGTCGTGAATACCGGGGTCTGAACCCCGGGAAACTAATAAATTCAGTACCCGGAAGCTCGGAGGAGAAGAAATCCTTCAGGGAGTCAGAAGCTGCAATGATAACATTATTTCCAGTCCTGTCAAGTCTTCCCGCAAGTGCAGCCATGCGGCCCGCATGCCCTAGTCCCCAGTCAAGGGGACAGATGAGTATGGTCTTACCCTGTCTCAAGGTCAGCCTGAGACCTGGGTTTCAATGCCCAGCTTCCGCACGCGGGCAGCTATCTCCCTGAGTTCGGGGAGGGGTACTTTTCTGAGGGAACCACCCTCGGGGGTATCCCTTGAAATGGTATAGATCATAACTTCCGATGGTCTGATCATATCTACTGCCTTAAGCCAGGCATCAAGCTCTTCAGGTGTTGTGTTGTCAATGGTTCTTCCATTATAAGTACCCCTGAGGAAAAGAGTCTGAATGATAAGCTGCCCGTTAAAGCTTTTGAGGTTTTCAATAAGTTCAGCCACCTTGATATTAACCCTGGGCTGATTATGTACCCTTACTGTCAGGTCAAATCCGGAATCCATCTTAAGGATGTTCTTATCGACTTTCAGAAGGGCTTCCCTAATCCCCGGGATGGTTATTGTTGATGAATTTGAAAGAACGGCAATTTTGGCATCAGGAAAGAATTTATCCCTTATATTGATTGTGTCATCTATTATACCAGGGAAATCGGGATGCAGGGTAGGCTCTCCGTTACCGGCAAAGGTGATTACATCGGGTTTCATTCCGCTGTCCTGCATTTCTGTAAGTTTGATTGTAAGGGCATTGCTAACCTCTCCGCGTGAAGGGAAAAGAATTTTTCCTCCCTTGTTTTCATGATTCCAGCCGCATTCACAATATATGCAATTGAAGTTGCAGACCTTCCGGGTAACAGGCAGCAGGTTTATTCCAAGCGAAACGCCAAGCCTTCTGCTGCTTACCGGCCCAAAGATTATTTCATCAAAAAGAAATGTTGCCATAAGTTACTCCCGGTGTGAGGGCGTAAAAGTAATACTTAATCCGGAAGAAAAGAAAAGGTCTTTATGCTTATACACCAGCCGCCTTTCAGCCTATGCCAGTCTTCTGACAGTAGTCTCGGGCCTGAGTTTAAGTTCTGAAAGGTCACAGTTCTCAAGAAGCAGCAATCCGGGTTTCTTCCCGGGTTCAATACTGCCATAGCCGGCTGTTTCATTCAGCGCCACAGCCCCGTTCAGGGTGGCATACCTTACAAGTTCTTCAAGGGTGAACAAAGGGAAGCCCGACTGCAGTGTTTTAAGTTCGTCGAGGATGCTGAGACCGGTGTTTGAGGCAAGGCTGTCGGTGCCGATAACAATGGTGCAGCCCGAGCCGGAAAGGATATCAAGAGGAGGGAGTTTCCCCTCAATAATGAGGTTTGAGCGGGGACAGAGGCACCAGCTTACTCTTTGTCTGCTGTTTACAACCGGGATCATCTCTTCCCTTACGAAGGTGTTATGCACCAGGATGAGATTTCCTGAAGAAGTTATCTCATCTGTAATGACTGATATGTGTGAAGGAGCGCTTTCGGGAGCTTCGCCCATAAATCCTGAGTTCCTGTACGAATCCATCAGCGGGCCGGCATGGTTCTCAAGAAAGCTAATTTCAGATTCTGACTCCATGAAATGAATGGAGGTAATGTTGTTGTCAGTTGTGTGCTCCCTGATAAGGCTGAAGAGAGTTTTCGATACTGAGTATGCAGAATGTGGGACAATCGACCAGGGAATGCCTTCGCCGGTTGCTTCAGCTGCCAGCTTAAGGATCTCTGTCATCCTCCTGGCGGCGTTGTCAGGATTAACACCGAACACTTCAAGCAGACTTATGTATTTTAAGCGACTTTGTTTTTTTATACTGAAGCTATCCGGAGTATTGCATATATCGGCGCAAAGTACGATCCCTTCATCATACATCATTCTGTCGGCAAGTATCATTGCATTCTGCCTTAGCGGCTCCTCCGATTGTCTGCGTGCGTTGATACCTGTAATGAATGATGCCAGACCGGGCGATTCAACTGAAGGTTTTTCCATGTGCGAAAGCTCGAGATGACAGTGGCAGTTGACAAAGCCTGGAATGATGATACCGTTGCGGAATTCAACCGAGGCCGACTCCCTGAGTTCCCCCTGAGTGTCTTCCACCTTTATGATTCTTCCTTCGGTATCGAGGGTTACGATCCCTCTTTTGAGTGGTTTTCCTGTATTGGTGAAGATATACTGTGCAGAGAATTTTCTCATCTGCGTATGATTGAATATGTAAGTGAGATGTCTTCGACGATATGATGAGCAGAAGTATCTGAAGACAAGCCCTTCATATCCACGAACCATCCTCTCAGTACCATTGGCTGACTGGTTTCGAGCCTCATCACTGCAACGTATCTGTGAGGT
Organism: Bacteroidales bacterium; assembly: GCA_034003165.1. Lineage (GTDB taxonomy): Bacteria > Bacteroidota > Bacteroidia > Bacteroidales > VadinHA17 > LD21. The sequence goes on from JAVEZD010000074.1 coordinate 6,369, forward strand.
CTTCCGTCGCCCAGGTAAGGGAAGCCATGGTAGTAATACCTTTTTCCTGTGTCGAGGCTGTCGGGACTGCAGAAGTAAAGGCCTATGGAAGGAGCAGGAATACGGTCGTCGGGGAAGATTGTAAGAGTGTATTGCAGGGTATAATTACCCTGACGTCTGATAAGAGTACTCAGATTTCCTGTGTCGGATGCAGCAAGGCCTGGTAAATGGTAGAAGGACCTTCCTTCCCACAGGTCTCCCTTCCTTTCTGAAACCTCAGGCATAAGGCTCATATATTCAGACTCCATAGTACTCAGACGGCTGAGCACCCTGTCGTAAATCCTTATAAGTTTTTTGGGTTTTCTTACAAAATAGAATTTCATGGTCCGGTCCATGGTCTCCATGTCGTATCCATGTCCGGCAATGATATCTTTATAGGGGGCAAGTGAGTCGACCTGCTGGTAGTGGAGCCTTATCTTAGGTATTGAAAGGATCCCGTCGGTCAGATAAAGATCAGTCAGTATTGGGATAAGATCTTCTTCAGGGATAAGATCCTTATGTTCGGCCTTCCCTTTACGGCTGGTACACGATTCTGATACTAACAGCAGGGTTACCAGTACGGCAAGTACGATCCTTATAACCGGGAAAATTCTACTTTTTTTCATCTCTAAGATATTTTCTCGTCAGGTATCTGACCGGATACCATGCTGCCCAGTATCCGATCAGGAGAACCGTTGCAGGAACTATAATGAAATCGCGGAGTTTCATAACCACAGGATAGGCATCCATAATCAGCGATTCGCTCTGCAGTTTTACTATCCCGTATGTCTGCTGAATCCAGCAGATGCCAAAGCCCAGAATCACACCCACCACAGCGCCAAGGATAGAAATGAACCATCCTTCAAAAATAAATATCTTTCTTATAAGGGTCTTATCAGCACCCAGACTTTTAAGGATCCCGATATCCCTTTCTTTTTCAATTATAAGCATAGTCAGGGATCCGATTATATTAAATGATGCTATTACAAGAATAAGGGTAAGAATAAGAAAGATAGCCAGGCGTTCGGAACGCATAACCTTATAGAAGATCTCCTGTTGTTCGTACCGGTTCTGAACAGAGAAGCTGTCGCCAAAAATCTTTTTTACTTCTTTCTGAACCTGTGCGGGGTCGTCACTTCCTGAAAATTTAACTTCGACTGAACTCACCTCCCTTTCATAGTCGAGCAGATCCCTTGCAAAGTCAAGAGGAACAAATACATATCTGGAATCAAGTTCCTGTTCAACCTGAAAGATTCCTGAGGGAAAGATGAACAGTCTTTTAAAGGCATTCTCCGGGTCGATGCTCACTGAGGCAGTGCGGCGCGGGACATATATATAAAGTGGTGTCAGGAAATTTATATTTAACCCCAGATAACTGGCAATGCCCACTCCGGGTATTGCATAAGGTCTTCCGTTTTCTGCGTTAAGCATGAATTCACCGTCCCACATGGCGCTGTCTATTCCCGACACATCCTGGTATCTGCCATCCACTCCCTTAACAGTGGCAATGAACTGGCGGTTGTCATAAGTAAGGAGGGCATTTTCTTCGAGGGTAAGGGTATAACATGAAACGCCTTCCATATCTGTGAGTTGGACCAGAGAGGAAGAATCGGGGATGAATGTTTTACCTTCAACGGCAGTAATCTTCAGATCGGGATCGAAGGTGTTGAAAATGGAATGGACCATTTTCTCGAGGCCGTTGAAAACAGAGAGTACAATTATAAGAGCCATTGTACCCACAGCAACACCGGCAACAGACACAGCCGAAATGACGTTAATCGCATTTCTTGACTTCTTTGCAAAGAGATATCTGCGTGCTATGTACAATGAAAGTTTCACTGTCTCCTTTTTCGTGCTGTTACAAGTAGTCCGGTACCGGTTTTGTGCTTCAGGTAAAGATCACAAAAGTTAAGAATAAATGAAAGAGGGAAGGCTAAAAGGTAATAGAAGGGCAAAAAGATAAAGAACAGGTAAGAAATGTTAAGAAGTGAAACCGGATATTTCATTGAGAGGATCCATGATATTCTTCCTGGTATGCCATAGGTATAGCGGGTTTCAACATCAGTAAACCCCGACCTTTCAAGCTTTTCCCTTATCTCGTCCGTCCCGTAGCCGTCGCGGACATGTTCATCTATGAAGGAATGGTCGTCACCGGAATGAACATCCGAACCACCCTGGTCAGAAGGAGTGGAGATAACAAGAAACCCGCCTTCCCGCAGCGCTGAATTGAAATTTCTGAAAACAGCCTCATCGTCGGCAATGTGTTCCATGACGTCGACGGAAAGGATCAGTTCGTAACTGTTCTCCTCCTTCAGTGTTGTCAGGTCGGCTGTCTCACATTTTATTCTTCCTCCGTGGCCGGTCTTTCCGAAGAATTCTTCGCAGTCACGTATGTGATCATTGTTAATGTCAACAGCTCTTATAAACCATCCGGGGTTCTTCCTGATTACCCACCACGAGTACTGTCCGAAACCTGATCCGGCATCGAGCATGTGTGCATCGGCCGGAAGCCTGGCACCGATAGTACGGAGAGCTTTTTTTACATGCCAGGTTCTGAGAAGCAGAAGGTCAAGAAAAAAATACAGGGTTTTTCTCAGGAAGACATTCCCTTTTATTAAAACACCCAACTTCCCCTTAATAGGTTCATATTGCATACGACTCAGGTTTTCAGAAGCTTGTCAATGTTGTCAATATAGTCGAGACTGTCGTCGATAAAGAAGGTGATCTCGGGAACTATCCTTAACTGGTTTCTCACCTTTTGTCCGAGTTCAAATCTGAGCTTTGCTGTGTGCTCCCTTATTGCATTGAGAGTCTCGTCCTGATTTGCTGATGGGAAGATGCTTATATAAATTTTTGCGTATGACAGGTCGGGACTAACCCTTGCAGCTGTAATGGAAACCATTTTCCCAGGTGCCAACTCTTTCCCTTTTCTGAGAAATATCTCTGCCATTTCCTTTAGTATCAGGCGTGATACTTTTTTCTGTCTGGTTGATTCCATTGCCGCATTTATTAGAATCCTGCAAAGGTACAACTTTCATCGTAATATGTCGTAATCACTGCCGGCAGAGAGCGGCGTACTCTGCCGGATAAAAGCGTTTGCAGGTTGGTAAAAGCTTATTATAGGGAAGGCCGGAATTCATTTTTATAAAAAAAGGAGTAGTTTTGCGGGAGATTTATTTTTTTTGTGATGGATACAGTAGTAAGTGGCATTCGTTCAACAGGGAATCTTCACCTGGGTAATTATTTCGGAGCATTAAAGAACTTTCTTAAGATGCAGAAAGAAAATAATTGTTATTTCTTTATTGCTGATTATCATGCTCTTACGACTCACCCTAAGCCGGTTGATCTTCATGGGAACATCAGGCAGGTACTGGCCGAATATCTTGCATGCGGTATTGACCCTGAGATAGCCACTGTGTTTATCCAGAGCGATGTCCCTGAGGTCTCAGAGCTATATCTCCTGCTCAATATGAATGCCTATGTTGGTGAACTTGAGCGGACTGCTTCATTCAAGGAAAAGATAAGGAAACACCCCGATAATATAAATGCCGGATTACTAACCTATCCTGTACTTATGGCAGCCGATATCATAATTCACAAGGCGCATAAGGTTCCAGTGGGGAAGGATCAGGAGCAGCATCTTGAGATGACAAGAAGGTTTGCCAGGAGGTTTAATATGATGTACGGTGTTGATTATTTCCCTGAGCCCGATGCCTATAACTTCGGGAAACAGCTTGTTAAGATACCGGGACTGGACGGAACTGGGAAGATGGGAAAAAGCGAAGGGAACGGGATCTTTCTGTCTGATAGTCCTGCAGAAATACGAAAAAAGGTTATGCGGGCTGTAACAGACACAGGTCCGACAGCTCCCAACCAGAAACCATCGGAAGCAGTTGAAAACCTCTTCACAATAATGAAAGCTGTTTCAGACAAACCGACACTCGACTATTTCCTGGAAAAGCATGCTAACTGTGAAATACGTTACGGAGACCTTAAGAAACAGCTTGCTGAGGATATAGTAAAACTTACTTCACCAATAAGGGATAGAATTATTGAGATCACTGCCGACACGGGCTATCTTGCCAGAGTGGTTTCGGCCGGAGCTGACAAAGCGAGGGAAAGCGCTTCGCGAACAGTAAGGGAAGTCAGGGAGATCATTGGTTACAGGCCATTCTGAAAAATAAAAGCCAGGCTTTTTGCCTGGCTGTACTTGAGGGGATCAAGTATATGATTGAGATTGCCTTGGTATTATACTACATTCAAATTACGTGCCAGAATTCTGATACCTTTTAAACGGTTTTCTCCTTTTGTATTTTATTCTTATT
>JAVEZD010000075.1:0-10607 GCA_034003165.1 Bacteroidales bacterium
AGGTTGATGCCATCACCGCGGCAACAATCAGCTCGAGAGCTTTCTGTGACGCCGTCGGCCGTGCCTGGAACACACTTGAAAAAGGAGGTTTAAAATGAATCAGCTACAAAACTTCACCAAGGGCCTGATAAAAGAAAACCCTATTCTTGTCCTTGTACTTGGAACATGCCCAACCCTTGCAACCACATCATCATCAATTAACGGACTCGGGATGGGTATTGCAACAACCTTTGTACTTGTAGGATCAAATGTTGTAATCTCATTGTTGTCGGGTTTAATACCCGACAAAGTAAGAATCCCTTCATTCATTGTTGTTATAGCCTCTTTTGTTACTATCGTTGACCTTGTTATGCAGGCTTATGTGCCCGATCTCTACAAGACACTGGGAATCTTCATCCCTCTTATAGTGGTTAACTGTATCGTACTGGGCCGGGCCGAAGCATTTGCAAGCAAGAACAACGTGCTTTCATCGCTTATTGACGGACTGGGAATGGGTCTGGGTTTTACCCTTGCCCTGGGAATCCTGGGTGCCTTCCGCGAAATACTGGGCAGCGGATCTATATTCGGATATAAATTTATCCCCGGTGACGGGATCCTTGTTTTCATCCTTGCACCCGGTGCCTTTATCGCACTTGGTTATATGATTGCTCTTATTAACCGGATCAAAAAGACTTAACATACTGCCATGGAATATATACTTATAATAATCTCGGCATTAATTGTAAATAACGTTGTCCTTGCCCAATTCCTGGGAGTATGCCCCTTCCTTGGCGTGTCAGGGAAAGTAAACACTGCACTTGGTATGTCGGGCGCTGTAACCTTTGTCACCGTCCTGGCAACTATCGTCACATATCTGATACAGACTTATGTCCTTGAGAAACTTGGGATTGGCTTCATGCAGACAATAACCTTTATACTTGTCATTGCATCACTTGTCCAGATGGTTGAGATAATCCTTAAAAAGATAAGCCAGCCCCTCTACCAGGCACTTGGCATTTTCCTTCCCCTCATTACAACAAACTGTGCAGTTCTGGGGGTTGCCATCCTTGTAATCAAAAAAGACTACAACCTCATTGAGGGAGTTGTTTACTCGGCGGCAACAGCTCTTGGATTCGGCCTTGCCCTGGTCATACTTGCCGGTATAAGGGAACAGCTCGAACTTGCCGACATACCAAAAGGTATGAAGGGAGTCCCGGTCTCACTTGTAATAGCCGGAATACTGGCACTGGCCTTTATGGGATTTACAGGCATTGTTTAGTTGGGTATGCAATAATAATATACCTGAATATTATTAATTTATTACGGTAATAGATCAATTTTTTAAGTTACTTGCACGAAACAGCACTATTACCGGATGATGTCAGTTGCCGATTACTATAACACTCTTGGACTTCAGGCAGGCGCTTCGACCGATGAAATAAAAAAAGCCTACAGGAAGAAGGCACGTCAGTATCACCCCGACCTTAACCAGTCGCCCGATGCCCGGGATATGTTTATTAAAGCTACCGAAGCCTATGAACTTCTTCTGTCAATAAGCACCGGAAAAGATGCCGGCGAGGAAGAATACAAAAGGCTTATGGAAGAATGGATAAGATACAGGCAGGAGATGTCGAGAAGAAGGGCAGCATTCTATGCCCGCGCATCATATAACCGCTTTAAAAACACTAAGTTCTACCGGTCAACACGAATACTTAACGGGACCACTATAATATTCAACTTCGCAATTTCAATACTTGTACTTGTATACACCATATACGGCTTCCTGTTCCGGCTCAGGTATCCCTACGAACTCAACGAAAAACCGCCGGTCTTTTCTTTTATAATTCTCCTTCTACTGAGCGTCATCATGCTCACAGGCTCAGTTATCTACCTGAAGGCATATCTTCAGGGCACCCGCGATAAAAAGAAAAGAGACAGTTAACTGGCATGTTTTTTGATGTTTGCTTAGCTGATTACCGGGCAGAACCGAAGTAATTCTGCCTTTTGTTAAACCATTAGCTAACCCATACTACCATGAGACCCTCATTTTACAGACTGACTTCTTTAATAATGATCTCCATGATTCTGATATCATCCTCCTCATGCAGTAAGGCGGATGATGAAGATCTGCCCACCGAACCTGTTCAGATAGACCTTTCTGCCAGCCAGATATCGCTTGTAAACTCAGGTAACAGCTTTGCATTTGACCTGTTCAGATCGGTACTTGCTGAAAGCTCTGAAGATGAAAATATTATTATCTCACCCCTCAGCGTTTCTGTTGCTCTGTCGATGGCTCTTAACGGAGCTTCGGGACAGACCCACGAGGATATGCTTGAAACCCTTGGAGTGAGCGGTCTGTCTGATGATGAGATAAACCAGGCATACCGCGACCTGGTAAAAGCCCTTCTTGAAGTTGACAGACGTGTTAATATGCAGATAGCCAACTCAGTATGGGTTGAACAAACATTCACCCCCTATAAGACCTTTATAGATGTATTAAAGGACAACTATAATGCTGAAACCGGTGAATTTGACGTATTGGATCCCCAGGCTCCAGCACTTGTCAACGGCTGGATTGAAGACAAGACCAACGGACTAATAAAAAACATGATCGACAGCTTCAGTGAAAATACTGTGATGTTGCTTATCAATGCCATATATTTCAAGGCTCAATGGCAACAACAGTTTGATAAAGCGCTTACAGAGCCCCTTCCCTTCTTCAAACAGACAGGCGCGTCGGCAAATGTCCCCATGATGCGCCAGGAAAACACATTGCGCATTTATGAGGGAGACGGTTTCGTCTTTGCTGAACTGCCTTACGGCCAGGGCAACTATGTAATGGATATTCTCCTTCCTGAGGCTGAAGGCGGAACCACTTCCCTCCTGCCCATCCTTGAGGATGATAGTTACAATTCACTTATCAGCGGATCGGGCACCCGGGAGGCTGATCTTTCGATGCCAAGGTTTAAATTCGGTTTTAAAAGCAAGCTCAAAGAAATTCTATCTGCTATGGGTATGACTGTCGCTTTTACCGAATGGGCTGATTTCTCAAGGATATCAGAATTTGACCTTATGATCAATGAGGTTCTGCACCAGGCTTTTATCGAGACCAATGAAGAAGGAACCGAAGCGGCTGCAGCCACGGTTGTCGAGTTTGAACTTACCTCAGCATCACCTGGCCCATTTGAGATAAAACTCGATCATCCTTTCCTCTTCCTTATCAGGGAGACGACTACAAACACTATTTTGTTCATGGGAAGGGTATCTGATCCACTTGCAAACTGAGTGGTGTCCTGTATTCTTAAAAAAGTCAACTAAGGCAATCTTATTCAGGTAGCGGAAACCGGACCTTCAAAGTCCGTTACAGGGTCATAATGAAGTTGAAGGGCACCCTCAGGACTGTGGAGAAATACTCCCCGCGTTCAAGGATGTCTTCATCACCTTCTTCATAGTACCAGTTGAAGATAAACCTTTTGTTCCTCAGAGTGACCTGTTTGATCTTTTCAAAGATCAAAATGAGAGCTTTGGCACTTGCACTGTTAAAATATTCAAGACTGACATCCACGCAGGTCAGGTCGGCCGGATCTTTAACATATTCATCCACCCACTCCCCGCAAGGCATCAGGAAATCACGGACATTCGGATGGATTGACCTTCCGCTGATCCTTATAAACCCGTCGGGTCTCATTATGATCTCAGGTGAGTTTCTTGTATGTGCAACCCTGAATTCTTTCATCCGGAAGAAAATGTTATGCTAAAAGACAGAAATTAAATTCATCACCGTCAGTAAAAAAAAATTCTGAAACCAGAGTCACAGGATCCATAGTTGTCACTTGCAGTCTTGTTGTTAATCCTCTGAATCATATTCTTGCAAGAGGTGTTACATCCTGCCCTGTAAACTGGCCCTTAAGGTATTTATAATAACCTGTAATTCCAATCATGGCAGCATTATCAGTTGTATAGCTGAAAGGCGGTATGAAAATATTCCATTTACGTAACTCTCCTTCTTTAATAAGGGCTTCCCTAAGACCTGAATTTGCGGATACCCCGCCTGCTATTCCGATCTCGCTTATCCCGGTACGTTCAGCAGCCCTGGACAGCTTACCTATTAGTATCGACACGATGGTATGCTGCAGAGAAGCACACAGATCGGGTCTGTTATTTTCAATAAAAGCCGGGTCTTCCTTAAGCCTGTCGCGAAGAAAATAAAGAAAGCCGGTCTTAAGTCCGCTGAAGCTGAAATCAAGGTCACGGATCACCGGCTTTGTGAATCTGAAAGCATTCCTGTTGCCTTCGTGTGCGAGTTTGTCAATATGGGGGCCCGCGGGATATGGAAGCCCCATTACTTTCCCGCATTTATCAAAGGCTTCACCGGCGGCATCATCGATTGTATTACCTATAGTTTCCATTTCAAGATGGCTCTTCATTACAATGATTCTTGTATGGCCTCCTGATACAAGCAAACAAAGGAAGGGAAAAGAAGGGATCCTGTTACGTTCATCTTTAATAAAATGCGCCAGTACATGTGCCTGAAGATGATTGACTTCAATAAGAGGTATCTGGCGGGCCATGGCAAATCCCTTGGCAAATGACGTTCCGACAAGCAATGACCCAAGCAAGCCCGGACCGCGGGTGAAGGCCAGGGCATCAATATCCCCGCGACTAACTTCTGCTCTTGCAAGAGCCTGATCAACAACCGGCACGATGTTTGCCTGATGTGCCCTGGAAGCAAGTTCAGGAACAACACCGCCATAAGAACGGTGTATCTCCTGTCCTGCAATGAGATTTGACAGTATGTAACCGTCCCTGACGACTGCTGCTGAGGTGTCGTCGCACGACGACTCGATTGCGAGAATGGTGATGGCCATTAAAACTTTGATTTTCCGTATATTTTCGGTTATTTTGAATCCTGATTATTGATATATTTCAATGCTCAAAAGTATTAAAAAATCATTTAAGTACTTCGCTATAATCGCCGGGATAACCCTTGCGATCCCTACAGCCGTTTTTTTTCTCATCAGAATCCCTGAAGTCCAGACCTTTATGATAAGCCGTATTGCCGGCCATATATCGAGGGAAACGGGTACGACAATCAAAGCCGGAAGAATTGAATTTTCGTTATTTAACCGCCTTGTAGTCCATGATGTCCTTATTGAGGATATGCACCGGGATACGCTGATTTACGCTCAAAGGGTAAATGCAGGAATAAGAAGGCTGGATTTTAGAAGCAATGTAATCAGGCTAGGAAACGTCATTATAACAAAGCCATCGGTTGCCCTGATCACTGATTCGGCAGGGACCATGAATCTGTCATGGTATCTCAACCTTTTAAGCAGCAACAAAGACAGTTTAAAAAGCAGGCGTCCGCTCCGTTTTTCAATCAACCGGATTGACCTCGACAGTGCCCGGTTCTTTCTTATAAACAGGAGAGGCGACAGCAGCAGGATGTTGATCGATTTCAATGATCTGAGGCTGTCGGGAATCAATGCTGGTATTAATGATTTCAGGATTGAGGAGGACAGCGTGTCAATGACTATTAACGGGCTCAGCTTCAGGGAATCGAAAGGATTCACTGTAAGCAATCTCGATACCAGGATGATACTTGCAGGGGGCGATATTGTTTTTACTGATGTAAGCCTCAACTGCGACAGCAGTATCATTAATGCAGATATCATCGGCCTTTATCCCGACACAAGCGGGTCGTTCGGGAAATTCACACAAGAGGTCAGGCTCGATATCAGGCTTAATAAATCGCTTGTTAACAGTACGGATCTGAAATACTTCCTCCCTGTTCTTAAGAATATAAATGAAGATGTCGGAGTGTCAGGAAGGGTTTCAGGATATGTGGAAGAAATGAAGGGCAGAAACATACAGCTTTCGTACAGGGAGATGACAAATGCCGATATCGATTTTGACCTGTCGGGACTGCCAGATATTGGAGATGCTTTTATCTACCTGGGAATCAATAAACTTAATGCCAGCATAAGCGATATTGAGAAAATAAGGCTCCCTTCAGGAAAAATGATTGTCCTGCCGGAGATGCTCTCAGGGCTGGGGGAGATCTCTTTTGATGGGAACTTCACAGGATTCACCACCGACTTTGTCACTTTCGGATCGATAAGAACAGAACAGGGGAATGTACGGACCGATGTATCGCTGAGACCGGAAGGAAAAAACAGCTTCAGAATTAAAGGGTTGATATCGGGGCAGAGTATTAACCTTGGAGAGATAACAGGCAACAGTGAGTTGCTGGGAAAGATAAGTATGGATGCAGAGGTTGATGGGAACGCTTCGTCGCTGAACCGGTTTTCCGGAAGCCTTACTGCAACTGTCGACAGTGCCGAGATTAACGGTTATACCTATCGTAATGCTGTGCTTAACGGCACTTTTACTGAAAAAACATGGGACGGCAGTATTAACATAGACGAGAAGAACATAAAAATGGATCTTCTGGGTATGTTCGATTTCAGAAATGAGCTTCCTGAATTTGACTTTACACTCAACCTGGCAAACGCAAACTTTCACAGACTTAACATAGACAAGACCGATTCACTTTCGGGTCTTTCAATGTTGATGACTGCCAATTTCAAGGGATCAAATATAGATAACCTTAACGGAGAGATAAGAGTGCTGAATTCAACTCTCAGAAAGACAAACAACAAACTTGATCTGTATGATCTTTCACTTAAAGCTTCAAGCGAAGGTAACCAGCCCCTAATAAACCTTAAAACCGATTTCCTTTCTGCTGAGCTTAGAGGATACTACAATTTTGCAGGACTGGGAAGTCTTTTCAGGACAACACTGGCATCGATGATGCCTTCGCGTTTTAAAATACCGGCACCGGAAAAAAATCAAAGGCTTAATAACTTCACCTTTAATATTATTTTCAATAACAGCGACAAGCTTAACAGCTATTTCAATACAGGGTTCTCAATAGCAGAAAAGACAGGTTTAAAAGGATCAGTATTATCGGATAGCCTTCTAACCCTTTCACTTTCATCTGACAGAATTGAGTTTAAAAATAACACCCTTAACGGGCTTTCACTAGAGGCCGGTATAAAGGATTCTGTCCTTAAGGCTGGTCTGAAAGCCGAATCTCTTTCCATTCTGGGCCAGTCTGACCTCAGTGATTTCAATATAGGTATAAACACGATAACCGATAATTTCAGGGTCGATGTCGACTGGGACAACAGGGAGGAGGTGCTTAACAACGGACATATAACAGCCAGGGGGAGCTTTGAGGAGAAAATAACACCTGGCGCAAATCCGGTCCTCAGGGTTGCAATAGACTCTTCGGGAATTTACTCTGCAGATAAGCTCTGGATACTGGCCAATTCAGCAATAAGCCTTGACACATCTTCTGTAAGGATTGAAAAGTTCAGGCTGAGCAATGAAGATAACTATTATATGGTCGACGGAAAGCTGTCTGAAGATCCGCGTGACACGCTCCATCTTGAAATGTCAGGTATAAACCTTTCATTTCTGAACAATCTGGGGTCGAAGAAGAAAAAGGATGGCGGAGGAATGCAACTCGACCTGGGAGGAGTGCTGGAAGGCAATTTCCTTGTTACCGGCATTTATAACAATCCTATGTTTGAGACAAATATTAAGATTGGCGGTTTTAAGATACTCGGAGGTGAGTACGGCGATATCGGGGCTGAGTCGGTATGGAATACAACAAGCAGGGTACTCGACCTTAAAGCCGGGAGTAATTTTGAAGGTATAAGGATGTTCGATGCATCAGGGGTTTACGATCCGGAAACAAAAAAGATCGACCTTGGCATTGAAACCAACGGATTGCCACTTGACGCTCTCAATCCGCTTCTTGGCTTTTTTGCATCCGGTATCCAGGGCAAAGCTTCGGGAAAGCTAAGGCTGTCGGGAGAACTTAACAGACTATTGCTTACCGGGGCTGTTAAAGCAGAGAATACAGCTATGACCATTGATTATCTTCAGACAAGATATACTATTAATGACACCGTGAGATTTGACAGCAACGGAATAAGTTTCGACAACGTAAATGTCACTGATGACCGCGGGAACCTTGCCGTTATCAACGGAGCTGTCAACCACAAACACTTCAGCGATTTCGCTGCCAACCTTACAGTGAACGTTGACAACACAATGGTTCTGAATACCAAACCCAAAGACAATGAACTTTTCTACGGTACTGCATTTGCCTCAGGCGTGACAACCATTAAGAGCGGTCAGAACTCCCTTAACTTTGACATCTCGGCACGAACCGAACGCAATACAAAGTTTTACATGCCTTTGAACTCGGGACTGACAGTATCTGATTATTCGTTTATAAACTTCGTAGTCCCCGATTCGTTGGAGAATAAATCAGACGACAAGGCATCTGCTCCTGAAACGGAAGAAGAACAAAATAACGGATCGGGTATAGGTTTGAATTTTGAGGTGGAGGTCACCCCGGAAGCCGAGATTCAACTTCTTATCGATCCCAAGGCAGGGGATGTTATAAGTGGTCGCGGATCAGGAACCCTTAATCTGAACCTCAGTCCAAAAGGTGATTTCAGGATCTCGGGAGACTATATCATCGAGGACGGGGAGTATCTGTATACCCTTGGCAACATCCTAAACAAACCCTTCAGTGTCGAAAACGGAGGAAGAATAACCTTTAACGGTGACATAGAAAATGCCGAGATCGATCTGGTGGCTAAGTACAGGCTTAATACTTCACTTTTTGAGATTCTTCAGGATGAAAGATACAATGAAAGGATACCTGTGGAATGTCACCTTATCCTGTCGGGAAAGCTGTTTAATCCTGTCATTGGTCTCGACATTTATTTACCAAGAGCCGACGAAGAAACCCGGTCATACCTGAATAATATGATCACCACTGAGGAAGAAAAAAGCCGTCAGTTTCTTTACCTGTTGGTTATGAACAGTTTCTATGCCGGATCGATGTCGCGCTCCAACATCAATACCACATCAACCGGGACCACGGCAATGGCAGTCACCACCACAGAAATGCTTTCAAACCAGCTTAGTAACATGCTTTCACAGCTGAGTAACGACTTCGATATAGGATTCAATTACCGTCCCGGTTACAGAGGCCTCAGCTCCCAGGAGGTTCAGGTTGCCCTTTCAACCCAGCTTCTCAACGACAAGGTAACCATCAATGGAAACTTTGATGTAAGGGGATCAGGCAACAATACCGGAAACACTAACCAGATAACAGGCGATTTTGATGCGGAGGTTAAGCTTACAGAAAGAATAAGGTTCAGGGTATTTAACAGGTTCAACAATCCCTATACGGGAAAGGGTGTTCCCTATACTCAGGGGATAGGACTACTCTACAAACAGGATTTTAACAGGTTCAGTGACCTTTTCGGGCTAAAAAACCGTACTGAAATCAAAAAGGAAGATGAGCCTGAGCTTAAACAGGCCGGACCAAAAGAAAAATAATCATCGCCTTTTTTTCAGGCATCACTGTTTATCGGTTGCTTTCATAATAATAGGTCATAGGTTCCGTTTTCAAACAGGCGGAGAGTTAATAACTAATTCCCCATTGTTATTAACCTGCCTTATTTGACCATGGGGAAAAATCGTTTTTTAATATCTTCGCCGAAAATAGAATATTACCGGATTGATAACATAAACATTTTAATTAATTAATAAAGACGACAATGGCATTTATTCAGGTATTAATGCAGGAAGTACCCGCCGCGGTAGAGAGCACCAGTCAGATGAAGCTTACTCTTCTCGACCTGGCAATTAAGGGAGGATGGGTGATGATCCCAATAGTCCTTCTCTCCTTTGTAGCCGCCTATATTTTTATCGAAAGGTTTTATGTGATACGGAGAGCCTCAAAGGAAGACACCAATTTCATGAACAGGATAAAGGACTATATTCACGATGGTAAGGTAGATTCCGCTCTCGCCCTCTGCAGATCTACTGACACACCATCGGCCAGGATGATTGAAAAAGGTATCTCACGTCTTGGCCGTCCACTCCAGGATATAAGTACTGCTATTGAGACTGTAGGAAAACTTGAGATATCCAAGCTTGAAAAGAGCTTCCCAACACTGGCCACAATAACCGGCGCCGAACCTATGCTTGGATTCCTTGGTACGGTAATTGGAATGGTAAGGGCGTTCTATTCAATGTCGCAGGCTGGAAACAACATCGAGGTCTCATTGCTCTCCGACGGTATTTATACTGCACTTATAACCACCGTGGCCGGTCTCATAGTTGGTATTCTCGGATATTTCGCATACAACACTCTGACTGTCAGAGTTGAAAGAATAGTATTCAATCTTGAGGCCACACTTACCGAATTCATGGATATTCTTAATGAACCTTTAAAGACAGGACGTTAAAATGGCTATTTCATCAAGGAACAGGGTAAGCATAAATTTCAGTTCGACAGGGATGACCGATGTTATCTTCAACCTTCTTATTTTCTTTATGCTGACATCAACGCTCGTTCATCCTACCGCTCTTAAACTCATCCTGCCGAAGGGCAGCACCCAGACCTCGGCAAAACCCCAGACAACGGTTTCCATAACACGCGACCTGCAGTTTTTCGTTGAGCAACAGCCGGTTGCCATAGAGAATATGGAAGCTGTCCTTAAAGAAAAACTTGGAGAGAATCCGGAAACATA
>JAVEZD010000076.1:0-7909 GCA_034003165.1 Bacteroidales bacterium
TCACATTCATCGTGCAGGGCTCTTTGTTCAAGTCCGCGTAATATGACCGACGATATGTTGTTGTCGCTTAAGGATAATGGAGGAGTGATTCAGATTTGTATTCTGAGCAGTTACATCAAGACCCCGGAGCCAAATCATGAACTTGAATCGAAGATGACTGAGCTCTCTGGGAAGTATGGCGAGTATTCATCACTGTCCGACGAGAACAAGGCAGCTTACAGGGTCGAATACAGTAAGATACAGGAGACATACAGGAAATATGCCACTGTTTCTGATGTGGTCGATCATATTGATCATGTTGTTCAGGTAATAGGGATTGATCATGTAGGCATTGGGACTGACTTTGATGGAGGAGGAGGAGTAGAGGGTTGTATGTCAGTCGCAGAGATGAAGAACATCACCATTGAGATGTTGCGCAGGGGTTATACCCGCCGTGACCTTGAGAAGGTATGGGGCGGCAACCTGATGAGAGTCTTCAGGGAGGTCGGGAGTATAAGGGGCAGGGAGGCCTGATTATCCTTATGAATACAGGTACACAGTAAGCCTCACGAGGATTTTACCCGCGAGAATCTCAGGGCTTTTAGCATCCATGTTGGAAGTGACTTCCGCGGATCGCGTTTTCTGAGGTCGAGTGACCATCCCAGTTTCTTTAAAAGCGGTAGCTTATGGGTCTCAACAAATTCAATAAGGACTCCATCGGGATCTTCAATATATGAGAAATGTCCTGCAGCATCCCCCATATCAAAAATATCTCCTTCATGGCTTTTTTTGCTGTCAACGATGAAAGGGAAGCCTTTGCTTTCGCAGTAATGCTTTAGCTCATCCATACCTCTCATGTCGTAGCACAGATGGATAAAACCGGGATCGCCCCAGAATCGTCCGTCAAAGACTCTCTGGCCGGGGTTGTTAACAGGAGATATAAGTTCAATAACACTTTTACCGAAAATCTTGCTGAAAGGACCGGCAAAGGGTTTGGTTCTTGACAGAAGGACCCTTCTGCACGGTGTTTCTCCTCCCGGTAATGCGGCAAGGTCGGAGAAAACAGCTGTCTTGTCGTAGAGAACCTTATCATAGCCCAGAATCTCTGAATAAACGGTTAATGATCTTTCGATGTCAGATACTCCGATGATAGCCCCGAAAGCCCCTCCGGTTGGTTTATTTTCCTTCATGAACCAGTCGGAGGCCTCAACGATCTGAAAGATATTCCCGAAAGGATCTTTAAGGAAGATGCTCTGGCTACCGGCAGGGTCGGGAAGGGCTTTGCCAAGGATGCTGACCCCTTTCTCAGTAAAGAAATCAATGGCCCGTGATATATTTCCGGTTTTCATTTTGCAAACAAGGATGCCATAGTCCCCTATTCTCAACTCATCTTCTTTATGTACGGGCTCCCTTCTCTTATATTGCCATATCTCGAAACCACCTCCGCTTTGAAGGTTGAGGGCCAGGACAGCGTGCCGGTTTTGTGGTTTCCCTCCTGTATAGGGAAGCATAAGTTTTGCTTCAGCCTCTTCCTCAAAGATACGGCAGTCCATTCCGAAATGTTTTATGTACCAGTCCCAGGCATCTTTTACATCTGTCACACCTATTCCCACCTGCTGGATCCCGCTTATAACATATTCTTTCATTCCACTAAATTATTTCCTTTCAGGTTGATTTGATTTTGTCTGCAATTCTGAAAAACAGCCAGGGAAAATATCTTCTTATATAAAGCATAATTAATTCACTACTACCTACAAGGATTTCTCTCTTATCCTTAATAATTCCATTCATAATTATTCCGGCTGCTTTTTCCGGCTGAATACCCCCGGCCTGTCCATCGTCCATCTTACCATGTTCTTTTCCTTCTGAATCAAGGGCATGAAGGGATATATTTGTTCTGACCCTTCCGGGTATAATAACGGAAGTTTTTATGTTGTATTTTTTATTTTCGAGGTATAATGTCTCAAAAAAACCATGAAGGGCTTGTTTTGAGGCCGAGTAGGCTGACCTGAGAGGGAAGCCGAATCTTCCTGTGATACTGCTTGTGGCCAGGATATGGCCGCCGCGGTTACTTATCATATGAGGAAGCACCGCCTTGGTCAGGGCAATTGTCCCGAAGTAGTTGATCTCAAAGATTTTTCTGTCGAGCCAGAGGGGAGTCTCCTCTATACGTGCTCTCTGACTTATTCCTCCTATATTGAGAAGGAAGTCGATCCTTCCCGTTTCAGCCAGCACCGTTTCGGCAAGTTCTTCAATATGCGAAGTATCGAGGAGATCGAAGGCGACCAGCTTAAGCCTTTCACCTGAATTTCCTGATGCAGCTTTCACCCTCTCTAGTCCCGCCTTATCATTTGAAGAGGCAACAACAGTGGCTCCGTATCTCAGGAAGCGATGGACAAGAGCTTCACCTATACCTGAAGATGCCCCTGTGATCCAGGCTGTCTTCCCTTTGAAGAAATCGTTTCTGTTCATCTCAAAGGCTCCGGATAAGACTTAACAGTTCATCGTAATTATTCCTCAGGTCGAGGTATCCGGCATCTCCCCTGCTTATCAGCTTTCTTAGCCTGAATCCTCCTGTTATCCTCCTGAAAAGCTGATAGTAATTCCATGCAAAAAGTCCGGCAACAGGAATTAAAAGGAAAATGGCAAGGGCTATCCACCATCTGTCAAACACAAGCAGGCACACAGCCAGGAATACAGGAAGAAGGACAAAGGCAAGAACCAGTGAGAGGCCGTAACGGACAGAGCTATGGAATTGTTTGTCTTTAATCTGTCTTATCTTGAATTCAGGTAGTCCAAGAAAGGTCAGGTTAAAGATATTCCCGAAGAGAAACAGGGGGAAAGTGGCTATTAGTCCTGCAACCCCTGCAATGAGCCAGCCCAGGGGATGTTTTTTCTTATCGAGGAGCCTGTAGGTTGTATTGAGGCGTTTTGTTTTTTCCCTGACCATAAGGCTAAGGGAGCAGATCTTATTATAAAGATCTTTATTGCCGGTCCGAATGTCATTGAGCTTCTCAATAAGTTCTCTGTCCCTGTATATCTTGGGATTCTTTATATCGTCGCTGAAGCGGCCGTTTACAATACTTCTGAGTTCATCAATAGCTTCATAGTCATCTTTTGAATCGATATGGACCATAACGTTTTTCATCTCGCCGGCCAGCCTTTTTTTCAACTCATTAAAGGCCATATCAGGGTTTGTCCTGTAAAGTTCAGTATATCCTGATACCTCAATGGGTTTACCGTAGACGACTGAAAGAACCTGTCTTATCCTTGAATAGCTTGAATACTCTATTCCAACAGGGATGATCTTGATGTTAAGACTGAAGCCTGTTGCTTCTTCAGCCTGGAAGGATATTCTGCATATGCCTTTCTTAAGCTGTCTGAGTCTTCTGAAGCCTGCATGATCACCTTCCGGAAGAATTACAAGACCATTTTTGTTCCTGAGTACGTCTATTGTTTTGTTAAAAATATCATCGTTCGACTTTAGGTTACTGTAACCATCTCTAATGCGGTAGACGGGCAGCATTTTAAGGAAGTAAAGGATGGAGGCTATGAATTTCTTCCTGAATATATCTGCTCTTGCCAGGAATATCGGCTGGCCTTTATGGGTAAAAAGAACGGCAAGGGCGTCCATAAGTGCATTCTGGTGATTGGGAGCATAGATGAGAGTCTCCTTCGGATCGATGTTATCAAGGCCCATAACAATTATCTTCCTGTAGAAGATCTTATTGTGCCAGAAACCGGCGACCCGCTTCAGAAGGGCATAACCGGCCGAATATTTTTCAATAGTATTTCTCCCCATTTACATTCCAGTCTAATTTCAAGCTCCGGTTTGATAAAATTTGTCGTCAGGTCGGGTGCAAGTTATTAAAATAAGAATTCGGGCCTGCCGCTTTCTGTTTACTTTCTTCCAGGTCCGGGGAATTATAAGTCTTTTTACTACCGGTAATTTTTATAAAAGATCCTCTTTGAGTCTGTCGATGCTTCTTCTTTCTTTTTTTGTAGGCCTACCGCTTCCTTTTTTCCTGAAACCTGTAGTAAATGATGGTTTCATATCGAGTTTCATTTTCTCCTCTTCACTGGTAAGGTCTTCAATATAGTTACTGACAAGTCTGGCCCCGATTCTGTTTTCAAGAGTGGCGATAACACGGAAGCTGAGGATGGCAGGTGGCCTCTTCACGTTAAGTATCTCACCGGCTGTTATCATCCTTGAGGGTTTGGCCTGGACTCCGTTAATGGATACTCTTCCCTTCAGGCATTCCTGGGAGGCAAGGCTTCTTGTTTTAAAAAGCCTTACTGCATAAAGAAATTTGTCAATCCTTACAGCTTTATTCTCAATGGTATCCATACCTTTTTATTTCGGAATTCTCCCTTGATTTTCCCAGGGTTATTTTTCCCCTTCCTTTTGTTCTCCTGAAGCAGGAAGGCTTTTCCCTGCTTTATTGAAGGTAGTCATGGTAAGTTCGACACCGGCCGTGACAAAAGATCTGATCATATTGATTACCAGATCCATTTTTTCAACGATAATTTTATTCTCTTCTTCCGAGAAGTCACCCAGGACGTAGTTAACCTGGCGGCCCCTGTGAAAGCCGTTTCCGATGCCAATTCTTATTCTGGCATATCCTGTTGTTTCAAGTACGGTGTTTATATGATCAAGACCATTATGGCCTCCGGCGCCTCCTCCTGATCTCATGCGGATGCTGCCAGTGGGAAGGGCAATATCATCTACAATTACGCAGAGATTTTCAACAGGTATCTTTTCCTTTTTGAGCCAGTAGCCGACGGCATTGCCGCTGAGATTCATAAAGGTTGAGGGTTTGAGCAGGAAAATGGTACGGCCCTTGTACCTGGTTTCACAGATCATCCCATACCGTTTGTCTGAAAAAGAGATGTTGGATGCCATTGCCATGGCATCCAACACCCTGAAACCAACATTATGTCGTGTGTCTTTATATTCGTCGCCTATGTTGCCCAGGCCAACTACGAGATATTTCATTGTGCCTGTAAGAATTTAGGGGTAAGAAAACCCTGTTATTTCTTTATTCGGAAGCTTCGGCAGCAGTACCTGTCTCCTCAGCTGTCTCAGTCTCTTCTTCACCACCTTTCTGTGCGACACGCGAGGTGGCAATGGTAAGGATGGTGGTTATCTTAGGATCGAGGAATTCAATTTTATCCTGGGAGAGTTCCCCTACTTTTACTGACTGCTGTAACTTTACTTTTGTGACATCAATGGTGATGTACTCAGGAATATCATTAACAAGGCCCCTTACTTTGAGGTTTCTTTTCTTGATCCTGAGTTTGCCACCAGCCTTGACGCCCAATGAATCTCCTACTACCTTTATTGGCAGTGATATGGTAACAGGCTTGTCGTCAAATACTTCAATAAAATCCATGTGTAGTATCCTGTCGGTGACGGGATGGAACTGGATATCTTTAAGAACAGCTTTATATTCCTGTCCGTCGAGATTCAGTTTGACCAGGTGGGCGTCGGGAGTATAAATCAGGTTAGTGAAGCTGTTTTCATGTGCATGAAAATGGATATTTTTGTCCTTTTCGTAGATGACGCAAGGTACATCTCCGGCTTTCCTTATTTTTTTGGAGCTTTTCTTTCCAACATCGGTCCTGATCGACCCACTGATTTCAATTGTCTTCATTTTAAGTAAATTATTGTGCTACTCAGAGTTAATAAAAAATAAACTCCCCATTACACGTTTGACACTAGTAAAAAAATCGGCGTGCAAATATATTATAAATGAATCAGAATACAAAATATGAACTTATTGATCTGTTTTCGTTAACAGCCTGGATGGTTGTGGCAAAGATATTTGCTATGGACAACACTTTAATTTTTTTGGATCTGTTGACGAAAGGTACCGAGTCGGTAACCACAAGTTCCTCGATTGGAGAGTTATCTATTCTTTCTATCGCATTTCCCGAGAGTATTGGATGAGTGGCGAAGGCTCTTATGCTTTTGGCTCCTTTTTCCTTCATCTTTTCAGCGGCCAGTACAATGGTACCTCCTGTATCTATCATGTCGTCGATGATGACTACATTTCGTCCTTCGACATCTCCTATTATAGACATTTCTTCCACTACATTGGGTTTCTTTCTGAGTTTGTAGCAGAGGACCATTTCACACTGAAGGTGCCGGGAATATGCGTTTGCCCTTTTTGATCCGCCCATATCGGGAGCTGAAACGGCAAGGTTTTCGATATGAAGGTTCTGTATATAGGGTGTGAAGATTGCGGAGCCGAAGAGGTGGTCGACCGGGACATCGAAGAAGCCCTGAATCTGGTCAGCATGGAGGTCCATAGTAATCACCCTGTCGACACCTGCGGTGCTGAGAAGGTCGGCTGCCAGTTTTGAACCTATCGACACCCTTGGCCGGTCCTTGCGGTCCTGCCGTGCAAAACCATAATAGGGAATAATAGCAATCACCTTGTAAGCAGAAGCCCTTTTTGCAGCATCGATCATAAGGAGAAGCTCGAATATATTGTCGGCAGGAGGGTTTGTTGACTGGACTATAAAGACCATCTGTCCCCTTACCGATTCATCATAACAAGGTTGAAATTCACCGTCACTGAATTCAGTGACGGAACTCTTACCGAGTTCAATTCCAAGTTCATCAGCTATTTTCTGTGCCAGTTCCTGTGAGGCCCTGCACGAAAAAAGCTTCATTGGCGCCTTCCCATACATTATCCTGCTGTTTTGGTAATAAAATCAGAGTACAAAATTATAAATTCCCGGCTATATCATACGGTGTTTGAAAAATTGTTCATAGATTCTTCGATATAAGCCAGAATTTCTTCTCTTCCCTCAGCCCTGACAGCAGAGGAAAAGAAGGTCGGAGGCAGTGATTCCCAGTCTTCAAGCATAGCCTGATCACTTAGCCTGACTGTTTTTTCAAGTTCTGCCCCGGAGATCTTGTCTGTTTTTGTAAATACCCTGCAGAAAGGTATCTGGCTGTTTCCAAGAAACCGCATAAAGCTTATATCTGATTTCTGAGGATTAAGCCGTGAATCTATAAGGACAAATAAGTTAAGGAGGTTATCCCTTTTAAGGATATATTCCCCTGAACTAAGTGTCCATTCCCTTCTTATTTTCTCAGGCACCTTTGCATATCCGTACCCGGGCAGGTCGACAAGATACCAGTTGTCATTAATAAGAAAATGGTTGATGCTTCTTGTCTTTCCGGGCTGACCAGATGTTTTGGCAAGCTTTGAAAATCCGGTAAGCATGTTGATAAGAGATGATTTTCCAACATTTGACCTCCCTATAAACCCGAACTCAGGCTTATCAGGGGCCGGACACTGTTTAAGAGTTGGACTGCTTGTTATGAAAAGTGCTGACCGTATTATCATACTGAATTTTATTTCAGATCATTATACGGAAGATCTATCCTTTTATAGCCCAGGTGTTTGTTCCCGAAGTTTGTAATTTTCTCAGAGATGACGCCTATATAATTCTGACCGGGGGTGCCTGTTTTCTTAAGGATAATGGAAGCTTTTCCTTCGGTTGTTTTTAAAGGCACAATAAGTGTAGTGTCAAACCTGCCGTTGCTGAACTCTCCCCGGTAGAATTTTGCCTGTTTTGAATCATCTGACAATGTGAGATCGATTCTGTAAGTTCCCCTTGTGTTGTAATCATCAGTGATGTCTGCAACTATTTCGGGATATCCCTGAACTTTTTTGCCTTTTCTGTCATATTCCTCAAGGAAGGGTGTCCGCAAGCCTTTTTCATATCCTAATTTTGCCTTTTTCTTTCCGTCCCTGTAGTACTGCACCTGTATGCCGTCGACGGTGTCATTTTTATAGGGTGTTGACCTGAATAGCTGGCCCTCGGTGTAGTACCATTTGGAACTGTCCTGGCGTATCCCGTTTTCGTACCAGAAGGTTACACGAAGCTGGCCTCCCTGGTAAAAGCTTTTTGT
>JAVEZD010000076.1:8009-10432 GCA_034003165.1 Bacteroidales bacterium
AACTTCCCTGATAAGTGCGGGAAGAAGCACAGTCTCACCTCTTGTGACCATTTCGGCCTTGCCGTCCCATTTTATCATGAATTGTCCTTCAATACAAAAATAAACAATAAAAGAATCAATAAGGTTGTAATCGCGTGAAATACTTTTATTAAAGAGAAGATCGTTTGTAGTAAAGTAATCGCAGTCTATCAGTTTTCCGGTTTGATTTTCGACAGGATCTTTTCTGGTTTTAACCGGACCGGCAGCTGTAAAATCGATAGCATCCAGGGCCAGATCGGTATGAAGCTCACGGGTCGTGCCATCCTTGTCTTTTCTGTCCCAGTCGTAGATCCTGTAGGTGATGTCTGAAGTCTGCTGGATCTCGATAAGGGTAATGCCAGCACCTATGGAATGAACCCTTCCGGCAGGAGTGAAGAACACATCACCGGCACTTGCTTTCTCAGCATTAAGGAGGGCGCCCACCCTGTCATCTCTTAGGGCATCCAGATACTGTTCCCTGGTAACGGGTTTGTCAAATCCGGTGTAAATAACAGAATCCTCATCAGCTTCAAGTATGTACCACATTTCAGTTTTGCCATAGGCTCCGTGTCTTTCCCGTGCCAGCACATCGCCCGGATGAACCTGAATGGATAAGTCAGTACGGGCTTCAATAAGTTTTATAAGCAGAGGGAATTCGATACCGAATTTATCGTACACAGCTTCTCCGCAAATGTCGCCCAGGTATACCTCGATGAGTTCCTCGATGTTGTTGCCTGCAAGAAACCCGTTTGAGACTACCGATTTGTAATCTGACACACCCGACAGTTCCCAGCTTTCACCGATCAGTAAATCAGGATCGCCTTTCTTTCCGAAATGTGAAACCAGCTTACTGCCTCCCCATAGCTTTTCCCTGAGTATGGGTTCAAATTTAAGTGGATATAGGTCTGACATTATTTTTCTCCTGTCTGTCTGAGCACCTTAGATCAATTTTCCCCTTACCGGTAAAAAAGGCTCAGACAATTTTTACTATTTTTGGTCTAAGTTAACAAGACAAAAATATAAATAAATGCTTATAGTTGGAATTGCCGGAGGGACAGGGTCAGGAAAAACAACCGTTGTAAGAAAAGTGATGGAGGCTTTTCCAAATAACGAGGTTGTTGTAATCCCGCAGGATTCATATTACAGGGATAACTCCGGCATTCCGCTTTCAGAGAGGCAGCTTATAAATTTTGACCATCCTTCTTCAGTTGAATTCAGTCTCCTGACTGCTCATCTGGGGGAGCTGAAAGAGGGGAGGAGTATCAAGATGCCTCTTTATTCCTATCTGACCTGCCTCAGATCAGAAGAGACGGTTAAAATTTTTCCCACGAGGGTAGTCCTTGTTGAGGGAATTCTGATACTTACTGATCCGGATTTGCGTGATATGCTGGATATTAAGGTTTTTATAGATGCTGATGCCGACGACAGGCTGGAGCGTGTTATCCAGAGGGATATTGTGGAACGCGGCCGTACCCTGATGATGGTTCTTGAAAGATATCATCTTACAGTGAAACCTTCACATCTGCAGTTCATTGAGCCCTCAAAACGTTATGCAGATATAATTATTCCCGGGGGCGGAGAGAACCAGGTAGGGATAGAAGTGCTGGTATCAATAATTGAAAAACATCTGCTCAAAGAAAAAACAACTGACCCATGCCAGAAAACATAAGACCTGAAGACATTTTGTTTCTTGATATTGAAACGGTTCCTGCTGTACCCTCCTTTGATATGCTCGAAGAACATATGAAGGAGTTGTGGGAAAAGAAATCAGCTCAGTTCAGGACAGGCGAACAGACTGCAGGAACTGTATATGACAGGGCGGCTATCTATGCCGAATTCGGAAAGATAATATGTATCTCAGCAGGAGTATTTACAGGCAGGGATCCTTTCAGATTCAGGTTGAAATCTTTTTTTGGTGATGATGAGAAAGAAATTCTCTCCGACTTCTCGCTTATGCTTAACCGATTTGCCAGGAGCAGGGAATCACAACTATGTGCCCATAATGGCAAAGAGTTTGATTATCCTTATCTTGCCCGGAGGATGGTCATCAACAGGCTGGTTATACCTGAGATGCTAAATATAGCAGGGAAAAAGCCCTGGGAGGTGAAACTGCTTGATACTATGGAGCTTTGGAAATTCGGCGATTTCAGGAGTTTTGTGTCGCTCGATCTGCTGACCTCTGTTCTCGGGCTGCCTTCTCCCAAGGATGATATCAGGGGTAGCGAGGTGGGAGAGGTGTACTGGAACTCACACGATATAACAAGGATTGTGACTTATTGTGAGAAGGATGTGCTTGCAGTGGCCCGTATACTGCTCAGACTGATGAATCTGGGTGAGATTGATGATGACGGTGTGGAGTCGGTAACCAATTCCTGATTCTGTTATCCGGCAAGGTTGAAAAGGTG
>JAVEZD010000077.1:0-10386 GCA_034003165.1 Bacteroidales bacterium
ATCAAAAAATACTGATTCATATATGAAAGCACTTTGTTACGACTGTTTTTCGGGGATAAGCGGAGACATGAACCTGGGAGCAATGATCGACCTCGGGGTTGACAGGGATTACCTGGTAAGGGAACTTGAGAAGCTGGGAGTAAAGGGTTGGGAACTTGATGCTGAACCTGATCAGAGACATGGGATAAGGGGCACCAGGGTAACGGTACGGCAGACAAAACATGAACATGTACACAGACACCTCTCCGACATAGAGAAGATCATAAACGGTTCTTCACTTGATGACCAGACAAAATTCCTCAGCATGAAGATCTTCAGGATTGTTGCCGAAGCAGAAGCAAAGGTGCATGGATTTCCCGTTGAGGAAGTGCATTTCCATGAAGTGGGGGCTATCGATTCCATAATCGACATTGTAGGTGCTGCCATATGCTTCAACAAGCTTGGGATCAACGCTGTACATGTGTCTCCCATTGAACTCGGCAGTGGCTTTGTCAGGTGTGCCCACGGTACACTGCCGGTACCTGCTCCTGCCACAGCAGAAATCGTAAAAGGACTGCCTGTAAAAAAAGGCGGCGTCGACTTTGAGGCAACAACACCTACAGGAGCAGCCATTCTATCAGCTCTGGGAACCGACTTCAGCAGTTCATTTACAATCAAAATTGACAAAACAGCTTACGGGGTTGGACAGAAAGATCATCCGGAAATTCCCAACCTGCTGAGGGTATTTACGGGAGAGATCTCTGCCAATGAGTCTGAAGGACATGATGCAGTGCTTATGGAATGTAATATCGACGACATGAATCCGGAGTTCTATGACCACATATCCGAAAAGTTGTTCAGGGCTGGTGCTTCAGATGTGTATTTTTCAAATGTAATCATGAAGAAAGGAAGACCTGGGATTGTTCTTAAGGTAATATGTGAAAAAGGCCATGAAGAAGCATTGAGGGATATTATTTTTACCGACTCTACATCACTGGGCATCAGAACCTTCATCTTCAGGAAAGAAACCCTTTCGCGGCAGTTCGACAAAATTACTACTGCCTGGGGTGAAGTAAGGATTAAACGCTCTTTCTACAAAGGGAAAGAAGTATCGGTTAAACCCGAATATGATGATTGCAAAAAGATCTCTGAAGAAACCGGGTTACCTGTAAAAGAGGTCTATAATAACATAATTTCTCTACTTGTTCAGGCCAAAAAATAAAACATGACGGTATCCAAAAAAGAAAAGCTGGAGTCGATACTGAAGGAACTTGACTCCATTGTAGTGGCTTACTCCGGAGGAGTCGACAGCACCTTTCTCCTGCATACTGCCCATTCGATAAGAAGGCTCAGGGTGATCGGCGTAACCATCAGAACCCCCTACATCCCCTCCAGGGAGATGAGCGAGACTGTCGAATTCACTACTGATTATGGTATCGATCACGATATTATCGATATCCCCTTCCCTGAGGTTATCCGCGATAATCCACCCGACCGTTGCTATCTATGCAAGAAAACCCTCTTCAAAACATTAAAGAAGTACGCCGCCACCAATGGCTATGCCCATGTCATCGACGGAAGCAATGCCGACGATTCGGGAGTATTCCGTCCGGGACTTAAGGCCCTGGCAGAGCTTGGGATCAGGAGTCCGCTTATGGAAGCGGGTCTCACTAAAGAGGAGATAAGATCCCTTTCAAAAAAAGCAGGGTTGCCCACATGGGACAAACCGGCCCTGGCCTGTATTCTTACCAGAATCCCTTACGGAACTACCATTGAAGATAAAGCACTCAGGATGGTTGAGGAAGCTGAATACTACATGTACGACCAGGGATATCCGGGCACGAGAATAAGAATCCACGGTGACCTGGCAAGGATCGAATGTCCCTTCGAATATTTCGAGAGGATAATGACTACAGGTGAAAGAGAACAGATATCTGCAGCCCTGAGAAAAATAGGATTCAGATATATCACTCTTGATATTGAAGGATACAGGAGTAATGACTCAAACACAAAAACCGACTGACATGACCGGAAAAGAGATAGAAAAAATACTCAACGGGGTAAAGGAAGGCACTCAAAGTATAGCTGAAGCCCTCGAGGCCCTGAAGACACTACCCTATACAGATCTGGGGTTCGCCCGGATCGATCATCACAGGGAGATACGGACCGGTTACCCGGAGATAGTCTACTGCGCCGGCAAGACCATAAGCCAGGTTGTCGGAATCTTTAAGGTGATGTCTGAAAAGGAAAACAATGTTATAGGCACACGGGCTGACATACATATGTTTGAAGCTGTAAAATCGGAGATCCCTGAAGCTGTCTTTTACAACGAAGCCCGTATTATAAGTGTCAGGAAGAAAAAACTCCCCGTTCCTGAGACAATGATTGGAGTGATCACAGCCGGTACTTCCGATATTCCTGTCGCTGAAGAGGCTGCAGTAACCGCAGAGCTCCTGGGAAACGATGTTCTGAGGATCTATGATGCAGGTGTAGCAGGCATTCACAGGCTTATTGACAAACTTCCCGAGATAAGAAAATGCAGGGTGGTGGTGGTTATTGCCGGTATGGAGGGAGCTCTGGCCAGTGTTGTAGGAGGTCTTGTTGACAAGCCTGTTATTGCGGTGCCAACAAGTGTGGGCTACGGAGCCAGCTTTGGTGGGGTATCCGCCCTTCTTGCCATGCTGACAAGCTGCTCGACA
The DNA here is from genome assembly GCA_034003165.1 of Bacteroidales bacterium. Lineage (GTDB taxonomy): Bacteria > Bacteroidota > Bacteroidia > Bacteroidales > VadinHA17 > LD21. Next base: position 2,679 of record JAVEZD010000077.1, read on the forward strand.
GGAGTTACTGTTGTGAACATCGACAATGGCTTCGGAGCAGGCTATTCAGCCAGCATGATAAACCAGATGAAGTAAAGCTGACCCATGAGGGGAAAAGTTATTCTGCCAGTTTCGTATTTTCCTTCTGTCGGGTACTTCAGGATAATTAATTCTGCTGAGAAAATTTTTATTGAAGCCAGGGAGAATTATCCCAGGCAGACATGCCGTAACAGATGCCGGATTCTTGCCCCCGACGGCCCTATGTACCTGACTGTTCCTGTAATCAAGGTAATCCGACCAGCCACGCCGGTAATGAAAGCCGAAACAGATTACTCAAAAAGATGGCAGCAGGTTCATATCAAAGCACTCCGTTCATGCTATGCTGCATCCCCTTATTACCAGTTTTATGCCGATACTATCGAAGGTCTGATAATGGAAAAGGAGACTTTTCTTTTTGACCTTGATTTAAAAATAATTTCAGCTCTGATGGATATTCTGGGTATAGTTAAGCCATTTGAGCTGACCGATGTTTTCGAAGCTCCGGAAGGAAGGGATTATGATCTAAGGTATACCAGCGACTCTGGCCTGAACCCGGAGGTCTTCAGACCTTATCCTCAGGTGTTTGGCAACAATAACTTTTTTTATAACCTGAGTGTGCTCGATCTTTTATTTAACATGGGACCCGAATCATCAACCTGGTTATAAGTAAAAAAGGGCGGAAAAAATTTCCGCCCCCGGAAGTTCGTGGTTATATTCCGGCCTGACTGACATTACTGCCTCAGTAACCGAACTTATAGCTGAAAGAAACCGTAAAAATATTCCTGTTGGAACTTATGTCAGCTGTCGGTGAACCCAGACTGCTGGTATACATAATGTATTTCTCGTCGCTTTTCATGTTGGAGAAACCAAAATCGATGGCAAAGGTCTGCTCTCTGAAACCTGCTCCCCCTGATATTGTACGGTAATCGAGTTCAAAATTATCTTCTTCCGATGCAAAAGGCCTTCCGTAATAACCATATCCGCCCCTCAGGTAAAACTTACTGAGGCGGAGTTCTCCTCCCAGACGTATATTGGATGCTGATTTAAAACTGTATTTAATTGCCTCATTGGTATTACTCACCCAATCGGCATCCCTTTTTGTGAATCGTGAAGTTCTGTAATCAACAAACTCATAATCAACACTTAGTATTGCCAGCTTCTCATACTGGTAGGCAACACCGGCAAGAAACCTGAAAGGGGTTGTAAGGGTATAATCATACCTCGATGGTTCATTCGATGACTGGTACTTACCTCCATCAGTAAAACTGCTGGTCATGTTATCGTACAGATATTCATCGATCTTATATACGGTAGGTGAATGAAATGCCACTCCTATCCTCAGCTGATCTATCGGTCTTACAATGGCGCCCATCTTCAATGAATAACCGGTACCATTCTGATCATAATAAAGGGTATAATTAAAGTCCTGGAATCTCGAAGGAAGGTTAAAGTCAGATGTCTCCTGATGCTCATATCTACTTATAAAGTTTATTGTGCTTATTCCGAGTGTTGCCCCGAAATAAATCTTATCTGAGTAGTTACCTCCTACTGAAATAGCATGTTCACCAGTATAGCCTTCCTGTGAGATCAGTCTTCTTATGTTCTGTCCATATACCGATGGCGGATTATCTCCATAGTTTGAGAAAACGGTTCCATATTCGGTGTAATACCCCGGAATAGTATCTATAAGCCAGGTGTCATATGCCAGGAAAGCATCCGGAACAAAGGCAGCAAGTTCATCAGTATAAAGCCCATAGCTTCTGTCGGCCCAGAAATCAAGCATCGAACTACCTCCATAGTTTCCTGTTATTCGTGTTGCCTGGTTCAGATTATTTGTTTTGTTGAATGAATAACCGGCATTAAGTGAAAGCAGGCCTGACTGACCATTGTTGTTTATGATGTTAAAAACCACACCGGCCTGACCAAGGTTGAAGTTATACAGATAATCCCCGGCTGTCTCTGTAAAATTTGCCCTGTTATTAATATAGAACAGCTGGGGCGAAAGAGTTATCTCGGACGACCTGAATACTCCAAGCCCTGCCGGATTCTGGCCAAGAGTCGAAAGATCTCCTCCCAGCGCTGTAAAGGCGCCGCCCATGCCAGTGAACCTTGCCGTTCCGTTATAGAACAGCTGCGAATACTTTAATGCGTCATCTATGTTCTGTGCAGCGGCACCTGAGAAGATGAGCATTGCCGATATAATTGCGAGAGCTGCTTTTTTCATTTTGTTCTGTTTTGAGTTATGTAAATATTTCTTTCTCTGAACGTGATGACATTCTTTGAAATCATGATTTTCCTTTTAGTTTTATTTTTTCAATACTATAACATTCCGGGTCTGAAAAAAGTATGTTTCCCGGTGCCTGACTGAAACGAAAGAACCTTTAATCCTTAAGTCTATCTTCTTCCACCAGATGAGCCGGAAGACCTTGAAGAACCGGAAGATGATGACCCGGATGACGACGATGACCCGGAAGACGATGACCCGCCGCCATAAGAACCGGAGTAAGATGATCCGCTGCTGTATGAGGATGATCTGGAGGAAGGCGCGCTGTACGACCCTGTGCCGGATGAAGAGCTGCCAGACGACCTTGAAGGTACGGAATACACTCCTGAAGATCCGGTGCCGGACCTTGAAGGAGAATTGACAGAGGATCCCGACCTTACACCTGAGGGAGCCTGAATGACCCTGGTAGTGCCGGAGCTGCTGCCAGTCCCTACCCTTGTATTATTATATGAGGGCCTGGTACTTGCCGGAGGGTTAGTATAGCTTGGTGTATACGACCTGCTCGTTGAATTATATTCAGGCCTTTCTACGGCAACCCTTCTTGTAGCTGTACCGGTAACAGCATCTGTCGACTGACGTACCGGATTCTGTGTTTCAGCTGCACGGGTTGTTACCGGTGTACTTCTGTTTATGTCGGAGCTTACACTTCGTCTGTTGACGGGAGTGTTCTGAACAGCAGACTTTGCAACATCTCCGTCAGTCTTTGCCACATCTCCTGAAAGGTAAGTATCGCGTCGTGAAGCACTGCTCACACCCCCTGATACAGAGTTGTTGTACCTGGTTGAAAGAGTACTGGGTCTTTCCCTTCTTCCGTATGAAACATTGCTTACTTCATCGTTGTAGTAATAACCGTAATAACTGTTGTAGAATGGTGAGTAGAAGGAGCTGTAGTAGTATGGATAATAAGACCCGTAGGATCCGTAATATCCGTACCTCGAAAAGCTTCCATAGTAGAACGGATCATAGTAAAAGGGATCGTAGTAAAAGGGATCGTAGTAACCATAGCTGTATGGATAACCCCCGACTCCGTAGCTGTATGCTGAATAGGGATGGTAACTGAAGTAGAATGGATCTCTCCAGTATGGATCAAAATAGTTGCCATAGAAGCTTCTGAGCCTGCCCGAATAAGAGTTATCGAAGTAGTAGTTGTTTATTACAGATTCTCCCTTAGCTTCATCTCCGTAAACCGCTGCTTCGGCATACTCCTCAGAAACAAGCGTATCTGCTGCATAGATGTTGTCGTAGTACTCTTCGGCTCTGAGATCCCTCTCCACGGGCCTGTTTCTCACAACAACCGTTGTGCCTTCCTCCAGCCTGTCTGACGAAGTGTAATAGAGATCATCATATTCACGACTCATGTAGAGCCCCGAAGAACAGGAAGAGAGTACGAGAATTGCCAGTCCTGATATGTAAGTTAATGCTTTCATGTTTTATCTCCCTTATGTATTTTAACCTATAACAAACAAATATTGTACCAAACAGCTGATTTATCCCTGCGATTTTAATGATAGCAAATTTAGCATTTTTAAATTCATAAACACCAAACCCCGACTTCTTTAAGGCCTTATTTAAATATTCCATGAAGATAGCAGATATTACAGTCATCACCTTAATAAGCGCATTAAACCCGGTAATAAGGAAAATGCAAACCTGACCTTTGGCTGAACGATTACAGGATCAGGATATGAAGTCATATTTTTTTCTATTTTTACGGAGTTTTTTTCAGAACCAATTAAGCACGACTAAGATGGCTAAGTTTTTGACAAACAAGGAAGAGAATTATTCACAATGGTATAATGACCTGGTTACCAAGGCTGATCTGGCTGAGAATTCAGCTGTAAGAGGCTGTATGGTCATTAAGCCCTACGGATATGCAATATGGGAGAAGATCCAGGCCGAACTTGACAGGATGTTTAAGGCTACAGGACATGTAAATGCATATTTTCCGCTTTTCATCCCGAAATCGTTTTTCAGCAGGGAAGCAGCCCATGTAGAGGGTTTTGCAAAGGAATGTGCCGTTGTAACACACTATCGTCTTAAGAATGACGAAGATGGCAAAGGAGTTATTGTTGATCCTGCTGCAAAACTCGAGGAGGAACTTATAATCAGACCGACTTCAGAAACAATTATTTGGAATTCATATAAGAACTGGATACAGTCGTACCGCGACCTGCCCATCCTTATAAACCAGTGGGCAAACGTTGTCAGGTGGGAGATGCGGACCAGGCTCTTTCTCAGGACTGCCGAATTCCTGTGGCAGGAAGGGCATACTGCACATGCCACCAGGGAGGAAGCTGTTCAGGAAACAGAAAAGATGATAAATGTATATTCAGATTTTGCCGAGAACTATATGGCACTGCCGGTTATCAAAGGATGTAAGAGTGAAAATGAAAGGTTTGCAGGAGCCATTGACACCTATGCCATTGAAGCCCTGATGCAGGATGGCAAGGCTCTCCAGGCAGGAACCAGTCACTTCCTCGGGCAGAACTTTGCCAGGGCTTTCGACGTGCAGTTCACAGATAAAACAGGAAAACTTGATTATGTATGGGCTACCTCGTGGGGACTGTCGACAAGGATGATAGGAGCTCTCATCATGGCTCATTCAGATAATAAGGGACTGGTCCTTCCTCCCCGGCTTGCTCCTGTTCAGGTTGTTATCGTTCCTATCTTTAAAAATGCCGGGCAGCTCGAATCCATATCGGAGGTAGCCGGAAATATAAAGAAAGAGCTTGAGGGTTCAGGTATTTCAGTGAAATACGACGACCGCGACAACAACACCCCCGGGTGGAAGTTTGCCGATTATGAATTAAAGGGCGTTCCGGTCAGAATAGCCATCGGACCGCGCGACCTTGAGAATGGCAGTGTTGAAATTGCCCGTCGCGACACGCTGACCAAGGAAACGATTTCTGTTGGTTCAGTACTTCCCCATGTGACTTCACTGCTTGGCGACATTCAGAAGAACATTTATGACAAGGCCCTGCAATTCAGAAATGAGCATACCTTCTATGTCGACACCTGGGATGAGTTCATTAAAAAACTCGATGAACCCGGCGGTTTCATTATGGCTCACTGGGACGGCACTACCGAAACAGAGGAAAAGATCAAGGAAGAGACCAAAGCAACTATCCGCGTCATCCCTTTCGATTCGCCCATGGAGGCAGGGAAATGCGTATATTCAGGAAAGCCTTCGGAGAGAAGGGTTCTCTTCGCGCGTTCATACTAGTAAAGTAAAAGTAAGCTATACAAAAGAGGGGCTTACGGGCTCCTTTTTGTTTTTAATGAATTATTACTACTTTAGATGCTTCTATCTTAACTAAACATACCATGCCGCAACCGGATGATAAGAAACAGGTGATAATTGAAACTCTCAGATCGAAGTCAGTTTTAAAGGAAAAAGTATTTGACAATACGGTCGAATGGTTTGGAGTGGTTAAAGAGATCCTTAGGAATTACTCAAAGGAAGTAAACATGAGCCTGGGTGGTCTGGATACAAGGGTAAGGATGGAATATACAGACAGAAGCAATTTCGATGCCCAGCTTAAGGTAGCCGGCGACATTCTGCTTTTCAGCATGCACTCCAACATTTTCCAGTTCGACAGGGAACACCCTGCCTGGAAGACTCCATACATACAAAAGAATAAGTTCAATGCCTATTCGGGTATAATAAACATATATAATTTTCTTGCCGACTCATTTAAATATTCGAGGCTTGATGACCTTGGGTATCTTATAGCCAGGATATTTATAAACCATGAGAACCAGTATTTCGTTGAGGGGAAAAGACAGATGGGAATGCTTTTTACAAATTTCGGCAACGAGCAGATAAACCGCGACTCACTTCACACAATCATTTCAACAGCCATCCAGTATTCTCTTGAATTTGATCTTCTGGTTCCCCCTTATGATGCCGTCAAGATTGCCACTGTAGGCCAGGTTGAAACCAAGATCCAGCACTCAAGGATAATTACCGGCAAACGGCTTGGATTCCAGTTTAATTCGGATGACGTGCTGATCGACAACTCACATGAAACATGATCAATTACAACGGTCAAAAAATAAATGGATACCTGCCAGAGTCCTGCCATTTGCGGCTGCCTTCCTTTTTTGTATTAACCTTCAGGCCCAGATACCGGAAGATTTTCCTGTTTTAAGTCCGCTGCCCGACTCTGCAATCAGATTTCTTTTAAACAGAATCGAACTGTTCTCCGACCCGGACCAGTATCAGCCTCGGGATTCCATAATACCGCTTTACGATCCGTTCACCTCCCGTACAATCCAGCTATACGACTCCCTGAAACTTAAAGCCTCAAAAACACTTGTTACCCGAAAGCTTTACGAATGGATGGTCGTTCCAGCCCGGGCCGTCGAAAACAGAAGCATCACAGGGGCAAGCGACGCCGATTATCTTGAATTCAGAGGCAAGAAGATCAGGAACATATCGATCAGAAGACTGAATGTCTTCGGAACCGATATAAACAACCCCCAGCTCGACAATGCCGGTAAAATTGAAACCTTACTCAACAGGACACATTTTAATACCAACGAGTTAATAATCAGAAAAAACCTTCTGTTCACCGAAGGTGATACCATCTCCCCTCTTACACTGAGTGACAACGAAAGGATACTCCGTCAGCTGCCCTATATCCACGATGCCAGAATAGTGGTCATCCCTGTTTCAGGCGAAGAGTCCGATATAGTAGTCATTACAAAAGATATTTATTCAATAGCCGCCCGTGCTGAACTCAGCGGCATAAAAAGCGGATCTGTTTCAGTCTACGACAGGAACATATTCGGCATGGGTCATGAATTCGGTGTTGAGGTACCGTGGAACAGCAGGTACAGGGATTCTCCCGGTATCGGGGTCCACTATTCGGTAAACAATATCAGCAGGTCGTTTATCAACATGAATCTTTACTATAACGGAGGACTGGGCAGGCAGACCTTTGGTCTCGATCTCTCAAGATCCCTTGTGAGCTCACAGACCAGGTATGCTTTTGGCATCTCTATGAGACAGATGTTTACAAGCGAGGATCTCGACTCTCTTCCCCTGCCCGAGCCCCTGAGATACAACCTAAGGGATTACTGGTTTCTCAGATCCTTCCTGCTCGATGAAGGATCCGTGGCAAGGCTGATACTGGGCGTCCGTTACACCAATAATAACGTTTCGGACAAACCCAACATACTTCCTGATTCATACTACCATCTGCAGAAATACAGGATCTATCTTGCCTCAGCCTCACTTTCATTCCAGAAATACTACAAGACGAGCCTTATATATGGCTATGGACGGGTTGAGGACATTCCCTACGGTGGTCTCATGCGACTGACATGGGGCAGGGAGATAAATGAATTCAAGGAAAGGACCTACCTGGGAGCCGATATCTCTATTGCCAGATCAGCCCGATC
>JAVEZD010000078.1:0-10331 GCA_034003165.1 Bacteroidales bacterium
CCCTTTTTACAAAGAGTATATTCGCCTCCAGCCATTATCTCACCCCTGAATACACGTCCAATGGCAATTCTTCCAACGAAACTTGAATAATCGAGTGATGCCACCTGCATCTGAGCGGTTCCCTCAACATATTCGGGTTCAGGAATCTGAACAAGAATAGTATCCAGAAGAGCCCTTATATTATCAGCAGGTTTTTTCCAGTCAAGGCTCATCCAACCCTGTTTTGATGATCCGAAAACGGTTTCAAAGTCAAGCTGGTCATCCGAAGCATCAAGGTTATACATCAGTTCGAAGATATCCTGCTGGACCTCATCGGGCCGGCAGTTTTCCTTGTCAACTTTATTTACAACAACAACAGGTTTCAGACCCAGGTTAATGGCCTTTCCAAGTACAAAACGTGTCTGGGGCATCGGTCCCTCAAACGCATCGACGAGAAGCAACACTCCATCGGCCATCTTAAGGACCCTCTCGACCTCCCCTCCAAAGTCGGCATGACCGGGGGTATCAATGATGTTGATCTTTACTCCGTTATAGATTGCTGCAACATTCTTTGAAGTGATGGTTATACCCCTCTCCCTTTCGAGATCATTGCTGTCGAGTATAAGCTCTCCCGCATCCTTCCTCTGATCCAATACCTTGCACTCCTGGATGATTCTGTCGACCAGGGTCGTTTTGCCGTGATCGACATGGGCAATGATCGCAATATTTCTTATTGACTGCATATAATTATTTAAAACGTGCAAAAGTAATATTGTTGGGCGGATTAATGTAAAAAACACTGAAAATTAATTTGAAACAAAAAATTCATATATTTCGGCAAATTAAAAAACCGCTGAAATGAAAAAACTGATCTTCATCTTATTTATGGCTATACTTGCTCTTAATCAGGCTGTTGCCCAGACCGGCAAGCTTGAAGTGGGTATGAAAGCACCGGCATGGACCTTCCAGGATGCTGACAAAAACGAGTTCACAATGGATTCATGGGCAGGAAAAGTCCTGCAGATCAATTATGTGGATCCTGATGAATCAGACCTTAATGATCCTTTCAACGATGCCATAAACAAAGCTGCCGATGTTGACAAGGTTATCGACCGCGACTATTTCAAGGGTTTTGGAATAGTTGATACCAAATCGACCTGGAAACCCAACGGACTCATCAGGATGATTGCAGGCAACAAGGCAAAAAAATACGATACCACCATTCTGTTTGATTATAAAGGGACCCTACAGGAAAACTGGGGCATGCCCAAAGACAGCTACAGTGTTGTGATCCTCGACAAAAACAGGGTGTGCCGTGCATTATACACAGGTAAGATCCCTGAATCGGAGAACCAGAAAATTATTCAGCTCATTGTTGAACTGACAAAGGAATAGCCGTTTACTGATTTGCCTTAGTGGTCACAACATACTGAAAGGCAACATGAAACCCAATCTTCTAATAATAGCCGGCACCGGTAATAAGTCAGGAAAGACTTCAGCCGCGTGCCGGCTTATTTCTGAATTCAGGGATAAAGGCATTGTATCAGTTAAGATAACTCCTCATTTCCATGAGACCACTCCCGGACTTGTCATTTTAAGGGAAGAACCTGGATTTTCTGTTTACAGGGAGACCAATATGGATCTGCCAAAGGATACCTCAAGAATGCTTAAGGCGGGAGCCTCTGCGGTTTTCTTTGCAAAAGTGAGAGATAACAACCTGATGGCAGCTTTCAGCGCAATTCTGGATTTTACTGACCCCGCCTTGCCGGTTTTATGTGAATCTCCGGCACTTGCCGGTCAGCTTGAGCCCGGACTGCTTATAATCATGAAATCATCTTCAGAAAATAACCAAAAGAATATCAATCAGTTGTTAAGACTACCTCACGTAGAGCTGACACTTAAAGATATATATTCAGACTCAGTCCTCCCTGTTCTTTTCCGTGACGGGAGATGGATGAGCTGGAAGTACGGGTCAGTCAGCTGACCTCACTTATATCTGAGATATCCCTTCCGCCAAGCCTTGCCTTGATTTTCTCCAGGTCGTTTTTCATCACTTCTATTGATCTTATTATCTGATTACCGGGCAGAACGGGTTCTGGCAGTTCACTGCTTATATAGTTGACAAACTTCCATATCTCACGGACATCGCTTATATGAACCTCATACGGCTCGTAGATAGGGTTAAGGGAATAAAGGATAAGTTTACCGTCGTTAAGTATATTGTTTTCAACTATTTTGAACACTATCCCGTCATTAAAGGTAAAGACCACACAGGCCTGGCCGCTTTTTATTTCCCTCCAGTCAGTCACAAATTCACCCGTTACCCACGATCCGTCCGGAATAGGCAACATTGAATCGCCCTTAAGCTGGAAAGCGCGGTATTTTCTTTTATCCGACAGGAATGGCAGTGTAAACACCGGCAGTTCCCCAATATACTCAGGATCGGCATAGCCTGTGGTATATCCTGCTTTTGCCTTTTCAGCAACCAGCTCTATGTTATCCCTGTTCCCCCTGTCAACCGTAGTGGTGAGAACCCTGAGGTTGCTCCCTTTTATATAGGCATCATACCCGCGTTCAAGTTCTCCAAGCTGACTTTCTGAAAGACACGGGATATCAATCTTAAGAAGGGTGTCTATTGATATGTTGTAATAGCCCGAAAAGGCAACCAGAACATCTATAGCCGGCTGCGCCACACCATTCTCATAACCGCTGAGGGTAGACCGCTTCAGGTTAAGCCCTGCAGCAGCTTCATCCTGGGTCCTACCCTTCCTTTTTCTTAAAAATTTTATGTTGGATGCAAAATACATATTGGAATTATTGATTATATTGTAATCATAATATTGATTAATTTCTAATCAAAAATAAATTAAAATATTGAAATAAACAAATTAATATGAAAAAATATACAGGTCTGAACAAAATAAATCAATCTGCCATCGCTGGCTCTCAGGCCGGGCCGGCCGGCGGACAAAACATAAAAATGCCGGGAGATGTTTATAGCGGGAAGTGCTGAAAGGACTGTTCTTCATCTTGACCTCGACACCTTTTTTGTCTCGGTTGAGAGGCTCATGAACAGCAGGCTTAACGGAAAGCCTGTGATAGTCGGGGGTATGTCTGACCGTGGTGTGGTATCCGGTTGCAGTTATGAAGCAAGGAGATATGGGGTAAGTTCGGCAATGCCCATGAAGATGGCCAGAATATTGTGTCCCGATGCCATAACAATAAGGGGTGACATGGAGATGTACACAAAGTACTCCTCTATTGTCACGGAAATAATTTCAGAGAGGGCTCCTTTATTCGAGAAAGCCTCCATTGACGAGCATTATGTCGACCTTACCGGGATGGATCGTTTCCATGGCTGCCACAAATGGTCTCATGAGCTCAGGGAGTACATAATAAGGGAGACGGGACTTCCCATATCCATTGGTCTTTCAGTTAACAAAACGGTTTCAAAGATTGCAACCGGAGAAGCAAAGCCCAATGGTGAGATTGAGGTAAAAAGAGAAGCCGTTCACCCCTTTCTCGATCCTCTTTCCATAGGCAAGATTCCAATGGTAGGACAGAAGACATATCACACCCTGCGTTCAATGGGTATTTCAACAATCTATACACTGAGGAACATTCCGGCAGAGATGCTTGAAAAGCTGATGGGCAAAAACGGTCTTGAGATCTGGAAAAGAGCCAACGGCATTGATTCCACACCTGTAACATCATACTCTGAAAGGAAATCAATAAGCTCCGAACATACCTTTGAAAAGGACACCACAGACATTACAATGCTTAACCGGCTCATTTCGGGCATGGTTGAAAAAAATGCATATGAACTGAGGAAACAGGAGAAACTGACATCCTGCGTCACGGTAAAGATACGATACTCCAACTTTGACACCCATACCCTGCAGAAAAGGATACCGTATACTTCCTTTGACCATGTGCTGGCTGATGCTGCCCGGGAACTCTTCAGCAGGCTTTACCAGCGGCGTATGCTCATCCGTCTTGTCGGGGTAAGGTTCAGCCATCTTGTCCGCGGCGTTCAGCAACTCGACATCTTTGACGACACCCCTGAAAAGATAAATCTCTACCTGGCAATGGACAGGATAAGAAAGCGTTTCGGACGCGATGCAGTGTGCCGGGCTTCAGGGGTTATGACAGGTGCCGAAAGAGAGGAAAAGGCCCTCAGACAGCTCGAAAATGCCATTAACGAGCAGAAAATGATGGAAGACAGACTTAAAAGAGTCTGGGGCTTCGTAAAATGACTTCTTCCTGACCTTTATAAGAAAAACTGAGGCATGTATCTTAACTGCCATACATATTACAGTCTCCGCTACGGGATGATGTCGGTGGAAGAGCTGGTACTTAATGCAAAAGCTGCCGGAGTGACGGCTATGGCCCTTACTGATATAAACAACTCAACAGCAATCCCCGACTTCTGCGCGGAAAGCACAAAAAACGGAATAAAACCAATCGGAGGGATCGAATTCAGAAACGGTGACCGCTATGAATATACGGGTATAGCCCGCAATAACAACGGGATGCGGGAACTTAACGAGTTCCTTACCATGTGTAACTCCGAAAAAATACCAATCCCCTTCCCTGCCCCACGCTTCAACGATGCCTTCATTGTATATCCACTCAACAGAATACCCGACAGGAATCTCTTTGACAATGAGCTTGCAGGAATCAGACCTCATGAGATAAACAGACTCATCTCCATCTCCCCCTCAGGGAAAATAAAACCAGGCTCCCTCATCCTGCAATGTCCGGTGACCTTTGCAAAAACCGATGACATTTTTATACACAAAAGCCTCAGGGCAGTCGACAACAATATCCTGCTAAGTCACCTCAGACCCCACCAGCATGCCGGAGAAAACGAATTCTTCAGGCCCTCAGGACATTACAGCAATATCCTTCAAAGATTCCCGGAGATATCTGAAAACACAGCACGGATAACTGACGAATGCAGTATCAGCTTCGACACCAATGGCCTTAAAAACAAAAAGGTATTTTCAGCCAGCAGGTACGATGACAGGCAGCTTCTTGAAAAACTTGCCTGGGACGGGATGCTGTACAGATACGGAAAAAACAACGCCGAGGCAAAAAGAAGGATAAGTCACGAACTCGAAATCATAGACAAACTTGGATTCTCAGCATACTTCCTTATAACATGGGATATAATAAGATACTCCATGTCGCGGGGATTCTATCACGTGGGAAGAGGAAGCGGAGCTAATTCCATCGTTGCTTACTGCCTTAAAATCACTAATGTTGACCCCATCGACCTGAACCTTTACTTCGAGAGATTCATCAATCCTAAAAGGAGTTCTCCTCCCGATTTCGATATTGACTATTCGTGGAAAGAAAGGGATGAGGTTACTGATTATATCTTCAAAAGGTATGGCATGAGGCATACAGCCCTCCTGGGAACCATAAATACCTTCAGGGGCAGGTCTATAATCCGTGAACTGGGTAAGATCCACGGTCTGCCCAAGGAAGAGATAGATGCCATTATCGATGACCCTTCAGCAGAGAATAACAGCAATGATATAACCCGCGTCATCTTCTCTACCGGATCAAAAATTGCCGATTTTCCCAATATGAGAAGCATCCATGCCGGAGGGATACTTATATCTGAGGAACCCATAAGCTGCTATACTGCCCTGGACATGCCACCGAAAGGATTTCCTACCACACAGTGGGATATGTATACTGCGGAGGAGATAGGTTTTGAAAAACTCGATATACTGAGCCAGCGGGGCATAGGGCATATAAGTGAGTGTGCCTCGGTAATATCAGCCAACAGGGGCGAAGATGTTGACGTTCACGCCATCCAGAAATTCAAAACCGACCCCCTTATCAAAGAGTACCTGAGCACGGGCGAGACAAAGGGATGTTTCTACATCGAGAGTCCTTCAATGAGAGGACTGCTTCAGAAACTAAGGTGCAGGGACTACAGGACCCTTGTTGCCGCCAGCTCGGTGATTCGTCCCGGCGTGGCACGATCAGGCATGATGAAAGAGTTTATATTCAGGTTTCATAACCCCGGGAAATTCAAATACATACACCCGGTAATGAAGGAGCAGCTTGAAGAGACTTTCGGTGTTATGGTATATCAGGAAGATGTCCTTAAGGTATGCCATCACTTTGCCGGACTCGACCTTGCCGATGCCGACACCCTCCGGCGTGCCATGAGCGGGAAATACAGATCAAGGCAGGAGATGCAGAGGATAGTCGACCGTTTCTTCTCCAACTGCCGTGAAAAAGGATACGACGAAGAGATTATTAAGGAGGTCTGGAGACAGATAGAATCCTTTGCAGGATATTCTTTCTCCAAGGCTCATTCAGCCTCTTATGCCGTCGAGAGCTACCAGAGCATCTTCCTCAAGGTCCACTACCCTCTCGAATTCATGGTGGCAGTGATAAATAACTTCGGAGGATTCTACAAGACCTGGGTATATTTCCACGAAGCAACAAGATACGGCGCCTCTGTAAAGCTGCCATGTGTAAACAGAGGCAGGTACAAGACCTCAATAACAGGAAAGGATATTTTCACCGGATTCATTCATATCCTGAGCATAAACCACAACCTCGCCATGTCAATAGAAGAGATCCGCTCGAAAGAAGGGGATTTCAGGGACCTTAACGACTTCGTTACCAGGGTGTGCCCCGGCCTTGAGCAACTTCTGATACTTATACGCGCGGGAGCCTTCAGATTCACCGGAAAGAACAAGGCACAGCTTATGTGGGAAGCCCATATGATCCTGAACCGCAAGGCTCCTCAGACCATGCGCCCTCTGTTCTCTCCCCCTGTCAGGGACTTCGTACTGCCCGAACTATCGCAGGGTGCCCTGGAAGATGCTTACGACGAGATAGAACTGTTCGGATTCCCTGTAACATTATCATGGTTCGACATGCTCATCACTTCCTTCAGGGGCGAGGTTACAGCCCGTAACATGCTGAGGTACAAAGGCAGAAAGGTAAGAATGGTAGGGCACCTTGTTACTATAAAGTACATCCGGACCGTAAAAGGCGACTGGATGAACTTCGGCTGCTTTATAGACAGCGAGGGTAACTACTTCGATACGACACATTTCTCGTCTTCACTTGCAAAGTATCCCTTCAGGGGAAGCGGTACCTATCTGATATTGGGAACCATAGTCGAGGAATTCGGATTCGCGTCGGTTGAAGTCGAGAAACTTGCAAAACTGCCTGTGAAACCTGATACGAGATACTGACCTGTCATTCTCCCGAGAGCCTGGAAGCCTTAAGAACTCCTTTGATAGCAAGCATCTTGCGGAGTACACCGTAAAGTATGTCATTGTTTGGGACCATCACAGTGAGGATGCCTTCAAACATACCGTCCTCCATATTGTAGTTGAAACTCCTGATGGCTACATTGTTGGCAGCCAGGACATCGGCAATCCTGTTTACCATGCCTATCTCCTCCACCCCCGTGATTTTTACCGAGGCAATGAAAGAAGGACTGGTCTTTGCCTTGGTCCATCTTGCCGAGATGACCCTGTAAGGATATCTCGACATCATATTATGGGCATTCGGACAACCTTTCCTGTGTATCTTTATCCCTTCAGAGATGGTGACAAAACCGAAGATATTATCCCCGAAAACCGGATTACAGCATTTTGCAAGCCTGTAGTCAAGACCTTCAACCCTGTCCTCAATAACAAGATAATCAGAATACTGAACCTCCTGAGCCTCTTTTGTCTCCTTCACGGCCGGCTGGGCCGGCGCGGCAGCCTGGGATGCGCCAGGCTGCTGACCCGGACTGTCTGACTCCAGCAGAATATCCTTGATATCAAGTAATTCAAGTTTCCCTGTATCTATGAGAAAATAAAGATCCTGTGCCGTCTTGAAATTATAATGGTTTATAAGCTTCTGTATTACCTGATCACCATAAGGAATCTTCCAGTTCTTAAGACGCCTCATTAACATCTCCTTGCCCTCGGCAGCCGCCCTGGTCTTCTCCTCATTAAGAGCCTGCCTTATCTTGGTCTTTGCCTTGTTGGTTATAACAAACGAAAGCCAGTCCTGCTTTGGCTTCTGATTCTTCGACCTGATAACGTCAACATGATCACCGTTCTGAAGCTGGTATCTCAGAGTAACGTTCTTACCGTTAACCTTACCTCCCATACAGGTTGATCCGACAGCAGTATGGATATCAAAGGCAAAATCAAGCAGGGTAGCACCTGCAGGAAGCTGCCTTAAGTCGCCCTTCGGTGTAAAGACAAACACTTCATCGGTGTAAAGACCCGACCTGACCTGATCAAGAAACATACTCTCCTCTTTTTCAGACGATTCAAGTATCTCTCTCATCTTCGCGAGCCATGTATCCAGTCCGCCATCACCCCTAATCCCCTTGTATTTGAAATGAGCAGCCAGACCTTTCTCGGCAATCTCATCCATCCTTGTACTCCTGATCTGGACCTCAACCCATTTTCCCCTGGGCCCTATTACCGTAGTATGAAGTGATTCATAACCATTTGACTTGGGAACCGAGATCCAGTCACGAAGCCTGCTGGGGTTGGGCTGGTACAGATCCGTAACTATAGAATAAGCCCTCCAGCAATCCGACTTCTCATTCTCCGGCTTTGAATCAATGATTATCCTTATGGCAAAGAGATCGTACACCTCATCAAATTCAACTCCCTGCTTCTTCATCTTAAGCATGATGGAATGAATCGATTTAGTCCGGCTCTTTATTTTAAACTTAAAACCCTGTTTTTCAAGTAATTCATTCAGGGGTCCTGAAAACTCCTTTATAAACTTATTCCTTGATGCCGTGGTCTGCTTCAGCCGGCATTCAACATAATTGTACTGCTCCGGCTCAAGATAACTGACGGCAAGGTCCTCCATCTCCGACTTTATGTTGTAAAAGCCAAGACGATGGGCCAGCGGAGCATAGAGGAAATATGTTTCTGAAGCAAGGGGAAGCCTGTCAGGCTCCGGAGCATTGTCAAGCTCTCTCATATACTCGAGGCGCTCAACAAGTTTTATTAAAATAACCCTTACATCGTCGGCAAGGCTGAGAAGGAGTTTCCTGAAGTTTTCGGACTGGTAGGCAGATCGTGAAGAACTGATACCGGTAATCCTAGAGAAGCCCTTAAGTATGTCGACGACCTTCTCCCCGAAGAGACTTTCAAGTTCTGCATCTGAGAGATCAAGTTTCCCGTATGAATCGTGCAGAAGGGCTGTAATTATGGATGTGAGGCCAAGCCCCATCTCAACTGCTATGATCCTTGCTACCTTAAGCACATGGAGTATTCCTGATTCCCCTGTAATTGTTGTACTGTCACCACACGACATGACAGCCAGGTCGAGGGCTTTTCTTATCTTAACCTGATCGGCCGGAGCAACAGTTCCGGCCGCTGCTTTCAACAGAGCCCTGTATCCCGATTGTATCTTTCTCTGATCCATAAGCAACTTCTCTGAGTCACTAAAATAAGCAATCAGAACCGGATTAACAAAAAGGTTGTAAAAAGCAGCAAAGACTTAAACCGTGAGGGTTTCATTATTTGTTTTCCAGGCTGTCGAGACTTTCAAGCCCGCTGATGCCTGTACTTTCAGACAGCCCTGAAAGGCTTCTCAGGTCAAAATCCCCTTTTATCGAAATAAGTGAGTTATCATCAGTGCCACCTGATATAACAAGTAACTCAGCTATCCGTTCCCCCCTTGGCAGGATCAGGAATTTTGTTGTTTGCCCGGCCTCTTTAACCACCATAAGCTCCTCGTATACAGAAAGATCAGTATTACGGCTCAGTTCTGTATACAGGTCTGTTCCTTTCCCTGCACCTTCATCCTCAGCAGTGAGTATCCTTATCGAAGTGAGTCTGTTGATGAGCTCCTTACCCTCCTGCTTAGGGGTAAACAGGCCAAGCATCCTGCTTGAAATATAAACCGAAGAGAACCCCTCCCTGTCAGAATATTTCTCGAAGAGAGCATCTGTCGCGTTGGTCTGGGCCTGCAAAACTGCAGCATAAAGCAGAAGAACCAGCAGAAGAACCGGTTTCGAAGCATACCCGGCAAAGGTCCGGGGGATAGGGCCGGAACAGGTATTTACAAATGAGGTCCTGCTTACGCAATACCCTGAATCATATCCTTTTCCTGGGGAATTAACTCTTTTCATCATATAATAATTAATTTTAATGGTATGATGGAACCCACATGCAGGTGATTATTATAATATTGTGTTTTTGTATTCAAATACATGTGGGTTTCATCAGTATATAATTTTTATTTTAATGGTCTGATGGAACCCACATGTCGGAAAATTATATACATACGTGTTTGTGTCTGCAATACATGTGGGTTTCATATTTTTTTCTTTTATTCTTTATTAT
>JAVEZD010000079.1:0-10308 GCA_034003165.1 Bacteroidales bacterium
CTCACGCCTCACGGCTCCCTGCTCACGGCTCCCTGCCCCCCGCCACCACCTTCCACACCAACCCGCTTCCAAACGCATAAGCAAAATACTCCACCGAAGGCATCTCCTCTGTAATGATCACATTAGCCACCTTACCCCTGGCTACCGACCCATGTGTCTCTCCGAGTCCCATAGCCCATGCACCGTTGATGGTAGCCGCGTTAAGGGCTTCGGCCGGCAGCATACCCAGCTTCATACATGCCAGCGACATGATAAGCTTCATATTGCCGGTCGGACACGACCCCGGGTTGTAGTCCGAAGCCAGCGTGACAGGCAGTCCCGCCTCAATCATCCTCCGCGCCGGCGCATCTGGCAGTCCCAGAAACAGCGCCGCTCCCGGAAGCAGCACCGGCATGGTATCCGACGCGGCCAGAGCGGCAATCTCCTTATCTCCGGTTCTCTCCAGGTGGTCGACAGACAGGGCGTTATACTTAACTCCCGTCTCCACCCCTCCTGAGAAACCCAGCTCATTACCATGTATCTTCGGTATGAGCCCGTGTTTCAGTCCCGCCATAAGTATCCTTTCAGTATCGTGGACACTGAAGAAGCCGTCGTCGCAGAACACATCTATATAGTCGGCCAGCTCCTCACCTGCCACCTGCGGTATCATCTCGTTGATAATGACATCGACATAGTCCTCCCTCCTTCCCCTGTACTCAGCAGGCACGGCATGGGCGCCCAGGAAGGTTGCCCTGACGGCTATGGTAGCTGTCTCCCTGATACGTCTGATGACCCTGAGCATCTTAAGCTCATCGGCAGTGTTAAGGCCGTATCCGCTTTTTATCTCAACGGCACCGGTACCCTGACTGATGATCTCCTGTACCCTCTCCATGGACTGGTGGTACAGCTCATCCTCGCCGGTGTTGTGAAGCAGGAGGGCTGAGTTAAGGATCCCCCCTCCGCGGGCGGCAATCTCCGTGTATGACAGACCCGCTATCCTGTCGGCAAACTCCTTCTCGCGGCTGCCGGCATACACAAGATGGGTATGGGAGTCACAGAAGGAAGGAAACACAAACCTGCCGCGTGCATCAATGACTTCAGTGTCTTCATCATCGCGAAGCTCAGAAAGATCCCTGTCGCCCATTCGGCCATAGTCAGCTATCAGTCCGCTACTGCACCACAGAAAGGCATCGTTGATGATATTAAGTTCAGCAAGCTCTTTTCCTCTTACCGGACCATCGTTTTCGGGCAGTGAAGCCACGAGTCCTTTTATATTGGTTATAAGCAGCCCCATACAGGTATATAATGGTAAAATTCTTCTTCTAAGGTAGCAAATATTGAAAAATGAGATCATGATATCAATTATTCTTTATATTTATATCTGTTAACCAAAGCCATAACCTATGAAGAAATTCTTTCTTTTTTTATGTGTCTCTCTCGTCACCATGACTCTTGCAGCACAGGATAAACCTGTCAAGACAGGCTGGAAATTCGGCGGCGCGCTTCCTGCAGTATCTTTCGACTCTGACCTTGGATTCCAGTACGGCGCCCTCTTCGAACTCTTCAACTATGGCGATGGAAGCAAATATCCCGACTGGTACGATCATACCTATACCGAAATATCACGTTTTACCAAGGGCAGCGGGATCTACAGGTTTATGTTCGAGTCAAACCATCTCATCCCCGGTGTTGAGCTGGTGACCGACCTGAGCTATCTTCCCGACAGGGCAAACCATTTCTACGGGTTCAACGGCTATGAGTCCGTATTCAACTCCGGCTGGATGGATGATGAAGCCGACGACTACAGGACCAGGATGTTCTACAGACACGAGAGAAACCAGTTCAGGTTCAAGAATGATTTCTCAGGCAAACTCTCAGGCGATCATCTCCGCTGGAGCGCCGGCTTTGCAGTTCAGAATTTCAGCGTGGGCTCGGTAGACGTAGAGAGGCTTAACAGAGGCAAGGATGAAGCTGAGATGCTCCCTGCCATCTCTGAAGAACCCGGTCTCTTCGAGCTATACCGCGACTCACTGGGACTGATAGATGCCAACGAGGCTGACGGAGGATGGGTCAATACTGTTAAGGCGGGACTGGTATGGGACAGCCGTGACAACAGGCCCAACCCCATGAAGGGGATATGGACAGAACTGGGCATTGAGGCCGCTCCCGGCTTCCTTGGCAACGACTGGGGCTTCTCTAAGTTATATATCACTCACCGGCAGTATTTCACACTTGTCGAGAAAGACCTTGCCCTGGTATACCGCCTTGGCTACCAGACCACACTTACTGGCACAACACCCTTCTTCTACCAGTCACAGGTCATAACTTCACGCCTTACAGGAGCCTCTTCGGAAGGACTGGGTGGTGCAAGCTCCCTGCGCGGTGTGATGAAAAACCGTGTCGTTGGCGATGCCTTCTTCTACGGCAACGTGGAGTTTCGCTGGAAACCGCTTTATTTCAGGTTTCTTAAGCAGGACTGCTACCTTGGACTTAACTTCTTCTACGACTTCGGCCTTATAACAAAGGATATAAGCCTTCCCGATGACATAAACTCACGCTTCAGCGAAGAGATGAGCTCATACCTGTTAAGTGACTTCTTCAACCCCGGCAGTGAGAAACTGCACCAGAGTGCCGGTGTAAGCATCATGCCGGTGATGAACGAGAACTTCGTGGTGGCTGTCGACATTGGCAAAGCGTTCAATGCCCAGGATGGCAATATAGGAATCGCAATAGGTCTTAACTATCTCTTTTAGTAATACCTTTACAACTGATATCAAGGCGGAAGTAAGTTCCGCCTTTTTTTTGCAGTATGACCGGAAGTTGAAGCCGCCGGCCTCAGAACCTCTGAAGGAAATAGGCCAGTGTGGTGCCCAGGTAGTTGCCCAGCACGTATCCTATGATGCCTCCCGTAATTCCGGTGACAATAACATCTTTGTTCCTGAGGGCATTGGCTACCAGGGGTACAAAAGGAGGTGAGAAGATAAAGGCGGCCGAGGTGATAAGGAAATTGTCGGCATCGATCCTGAAGATCTTTGCAAGGATGATATGGAGGATCAGTGATCCGAAATAACACCAGGTGATGAACATTATCAGGTCGAACATACCTGGACTAAAGGCTGTCATGAGGTTCGACGAGGATGCTACTGCCAGGGAAAACACAATGATAAGGTACATACCCAGCTGAAAGGTCTTCTCAATAGTGTTTATCTGTCTGACAAGCGAAGCCAGAATACCGAAAGTTGTTATGCTCAGCACTGCCACGGCATTCCTGTACTGCCCGTATTCCGGAGGGATGAGCATGCTGAGTCCCCCCCCGGCGGCAGCGATAAGCACTGTCAGACCAAAAGCCTTAAGCAGGGGGAAGAAAGTCTCTTTTTTAAGCATCCCCGAGAAGTTATCGAGGTTCTCGGTCTCTTTAACCAGCTCATCAGCGTCAGCCTTGACTCCTTTCCCATCCTTGTACTTTGGCAGTATGAAGCGGAAGATCCGGGGAGCCACTGTTATGAAAAACAGCACAAGAACGGCCCCTACCATTATGTCGTAGGTGTTGAGCACCACGAACCTGTCGGCATCCATGTTAAGCACCAGCTTGAGAGCTGCGAAGTTGGGAGTGCCGCCTGTATATATTCCCTCAAACATACCGGCCAGCTTCCATGTGTCGGGGAAAGCATCCTTCCATATGAAGAATCCCGCAGTGACCATCACCACACCCGATATAAGGGCAAGGACAACAGAAAGAAAGCCTGTTTTGGCATACTTAAGCCATCTTCTAAGGTTAAGCGAGAACATAATGAGCGGGAAAGCCAGAAGTATGGTGGCCGTCTGTAACAGATCCTGGATACCCTTAATCTTATTTACCATGATGTCATCATCAGCCAGCCGGCCTTCGGCCATAAGTATCTCCATCTCGGCAGTGGGTATGGATGAGCGCCCCAGAAGAGCCTTTTTATATTCGATGCTTCCCTCCCCGAAGATACCCGAGGTACCGATAGCCAGGCCGACGGCATAGGCTATCACTATCGTTCCTATCTTTCCTGCAAGGGTCCAGCGCCTGCATATAAGTATTATAACTACCGGGAACAGAAGGTAGAAGAGTACGAGAAGGATCATTGTAAGCATAGGGGTGGTATAAGGTTCGGACAAATGTAAAAAAAGCGATTTATCTGCTGATAAACCGCCCTAAAAATAGGTCTTAATGCTTATATGCCTTAAGCTTTATTCACACTCATCAAAACTCTTCCTGTACTGTTCTATAGCCTTAAGGCTCATACCCATGCTTGAGAAACCACCGTCGTGGTACAGGTTCTGCATGGTCACCTTACGTGTGAGGTCCGAGAAAAGGGCTATACAGTAGTCGGCGCACTCTTCAGCCGTGGCATTGCCCAGCGGCGACATCCTCTCCGAGAAATCGACAAGCGAGTCGAAGCCGTGAATGCTGCTTCCTGCAGTGGTGGGCGTGGGCGACTGCGACACTGTGTTGATCCTCACCCTCCTGTCGCGGCCGTAAATATAGCCGAACGACCGTGCTATAGACTCAAGCAGGGCCTTGGCATCACCCATATCGTTATAGCCCGACAGGGTCCTTTGTGCTGCCACATACGAGAGGCCGACAACAGAACCCCATTCCTTTATTGCATCATACTTGTATGAGGTCTGCAGTATCCTGTGAAAACTAAGAGCCGAGATGTCAAAGGTCTTAAGCATATTCTCATAGTTGGTCTGTTCGTATGGTATGTCCTTCCTTACGTTGGGCGACATGCCAATGGAGTGAAGTATGAAGTCAAACTGACCGCCGAAATGTTCCATGCTGCCGGCTATAAGCTTGTCAATGTCCTCCATCGAGGTAGCATCGGCTGTGATGACAGTGCTGCCCGTTTCTTCGGCCAGCTCCTTTATGGTCCCCATACGGACCGCCACCGGCGAGTTGGTGAGGATAAGCTTTGCTCCCTGCTGTGAAGCCTTAAGCGCTACCTGCCATGCTATTGATTTGTCATTAAGGGCACCGAAGATGATGCCTTTCTTTCCTTCAAGTAATGATCCCTGCATCCTGTTTGATTTTTAAGGTTACTGTAACCTGATTTTCTGATATGATGTTTTTTGAATAAAAAAGGGAATCAGTTGCCGGCCGATTCCAGCAGCTCCCTTGCATTTTCAAGGGCGGTGTCAGATACCGTACTTCCGCTGAGAAGTCTGGCAAGCTCATAAACCCTTTCTTCGGGAGTTAACAACTTAACACGGGTAATTGTTGCATCGCCCGAGTCTTCCTTGAACACATGGAAGTGCCTTGTTCCCCTCGATGCCACCTGTGGAAGATGTGTTATGTTGATGACCTGCATATAGTCTCCCATGCCCGAGAGTATACGGCCTACCTTGTCGGCCACCTCTCCCGAGACACCGGAGTCGATCTCATCGAATATTATTGTCGGCATGTTTTTGTTTCTGGTAAGCAGCGACTTAAGCGTCAGCATAACCCTCGAGAGCTCTCCTCCCGAAGCAATACGCGCAAGGCTCTCCGGATCAGTCTGCCTGTTGGCTGAAAAGAGGAAGTCTGCTGTATCCCTTCCGTTGAAGGTAAACCCATCGCGGGCTTCCAGACGGATCCTGAACCGTGCCTTTGGCATCCCAAGCTCAGTGAGCATCTCAGCAATCCTGCCCTCGACACCCGCAACCACAGCCTTTCTCTTTCCGGATATCTCATCCGACAGTGCGGCAAGAGCCTTTTCCTCTTCCCTGACAAGCTTCTCCAGTTCGTTAAGCCTGTTGTCGCCTGTGCTGATTGAGTCAATGAGTGCAGCTATCTCTTTCTTCTTTTCAAGAAGGTCGCCGAGGTTCTCAACCCTGTGTTTTCTTATAAGCGAATATATGGTATCGAGACGTTCATTAACAGCAACGAGCCGGCCCGGGTCGGCCTCAACGCTGAACGACAGCCTCTCCGTCTCACCGGCTATATCTCGCAGTTCTATGTAAGCCGTATCAATCCTCTGCATCAGTCCCGCTGCCTCAGGATGATAATCCCTTATCCTTCCCAGGGCCGTCATGGCCTCATTAAGCCGGGCAACCACTGACCCCTCGTCAGTCGACAACAGCGCGGCAGTGCAGTCAAGTGCCACCTTTATCTCTTCAGTGTGCGAAAGCAGCTCCTGCTCCGTCTCCAGCTCCTCCTGCTCCCCCTCCCTGAGACCGGCTTTCTCAAGCTGGTCGAGCTGGAACATGTAATACTCAAGGTCGGCCCTGTTCTTATCCGACGCCTCCCTGAGAACAGAGTATTCCTTCTGAAAAGCCCTGAAGGCTTGAAAATGCTTCCTGTACTCACCCAGCAGTGCAGCCGTATCGGCAAAGGAGTCGATGACGTTAAGCTGGAAGAGATTATCATGAAGCATAAGGGTCTGGTGCTGCGAGTGTATGTCAATAAGCCTGTCTCCAAGGTCCTTGAGCACATTAAGTGTAACAGGTGTATCGTTTATGAAGGCCCTCGACTTACCGGACTGATTGATCTCCCTCCTGAGCATGGTGAGAGGCTCAAAGTCCAGGTCATTGGCCCTGAAGAACTCTTCAAGGTCATAGTCCTCAACTCTGAAGCTACCCTCGACGATACACTTGTCGCCGGCGTCGAGCACTGCCGAGCTGTCGGCACGTGCCCCCAGGATAAGGGAAAGGGCGCCGAGGAGTATTGACTTACCGGCACCGGTCTCGCCGGTTATTATGGTAAGACCGTCGCATGGCTCTATCTCAAGCTCCTTTATGAGGGCGTAATTATGTACTGATAACTTCTTAAGCATATGCCGCTACTGCCATTAGTTGGAAGCTATGATTCTTTCATATCTGGATTTGTTCGCCGGGTCAACCTCATTGAGGATCTGCACAACACGGCTCTTCTCCTCGGGAAAGGCCTGAGTGAAGATATTAACCAGCTCATCGGCCTTTGACTCCATAACGATCTGGAGGTAGTACATGAAAGGATCGGGCTTTCTTCGCGAGACATCCAGCAGCAGCCTCAGACTCTCAGCTATACCTGTCCGGGCCTCCGTCATCCTCGACTCCATCCTGTCGAGTCCCTGTATGTTGTATTCATATACAAAACGTCTTATCTCCTTATAGTTATCGTCGAGAATGTTCTTAACAAGCCAGTAGCGGTTACGGTTACGCGATCCGTCATAGGGCTTCCATCCGGCCTCGGGGGCGTTCTGGGCATTGGTGACTATCTTTTCGGCGACCTGGAAATAGCCCGTCCCCCCTCCTTGCGAGAAGCTGTCGTAGTCGAAGCCGAGAATGACATATGCGTAGTAGGCAAGTACCGAGACAAGGTTCGAAGTATGGGTGTTGGGATTAAACTCCAGCGGCTGAAACTCAACATACCTGAACTGAAAGCTGTTGTCAATAAAGTTAAGAAGGGTGGTGTTGTAGGTGGTGTTGAACACGGGCCGGCGCAGCTGCACCTGTATGGTACCCCTGAACTCGTCGGCAGAGAGCTGCTCGTTGAGGTTGATGAGTATGTTGCAGTCTATCCTTTCAGCATTACTGAAGACATTGTTGGTCCACACAGTCCCGTTCATGAACTCATATATGTCACGCTGCATGGTCTCAAACACCTGGCGGTTCGAACCCTGTATCTTCTGGGCCGTGACCTGCACATTGCAGTTGAGCTCCTGGGCATTGGCGGCAGGACCGGCGGGGAGCAGCAGCAATGCAGCTGTCAGAATCATAATATGTTGAAAGGCAGATCTCTTCATCCTTTGTCTTTTGAATATCAGGGACTATAAGCACAGGTCGGGTTAAGGCTCTTAGGTCAGACTGCCGGAGGCGTCATCGCCACTATCTTCTCAAGGATATCCCGGGCAGCTTCATCCTTTGATTTCAACTCAAATTTATCAATATTATTGTTTCTGTCGATGATGGTGATACGGTTTGTGTCGTGACCGAAGCCCGATCCTTCCTCGTTCGACATGTTAAGCACCACCAGGTCGAGGTTCTTCCTTTCCAGCTTGGCCCTGGCATGCTCAATGCCCGAGTGTGTCTCAAGAGCAAAGCCCGCCAGTATCTGTCCGGCTTTTTTCATCTTTCCCAGCTCTGCGGCTATGTCTTTTGTGGGTCTCAGCCTGAGCACAAGGTCCTCTTCTCCCCTTCTTATCTTTTTCCCTGAGGTCTCAACAGGACTGAAGTCGGCCACTGCAGCCGACAGAATAGCTATGTCGCAGTCGCGGAAATGGTCAATGGAGGCTTCGGCCATCGAATCGGCCGTGGTGACGTTTACCACCTTAACGGCGCTGTTCCGGGGTGAAAGGCTTACGGGTCCCAGTACCAGCGTGACGTCGGCACCCATAGCGGCTGCGGCATCGGCAAGGGCAATACCCATCTTTCCCGTTGAATAGTTACTGAGGAAGCGGACCGGATCGATGGGCTCGATGGTGGGTCCGGCGTTTATCATGACCTTAAGGCCGGTCAGTGGCTTATGTCTTTTTTTTTTTGAGAGGAAGCCTGTCACTGCTTCAACGATCTCTTCAGCTTCAGCCATACGTCCCTTTCCCGAGAGGCCGCTTGCCAGGAACCCGCTTCCGGCATCAATGATATGATGACCTCTCTTCCTCATGGTCTCAAGGTTCTCAGTGGTGGCGGGATGGGCAAGCATGTCCATATCCATGGCCGGAGCTATGAAGACGGGGCAGCGGGCCGAGAGGTATGTTGTAAGAAGGAGGTTGTCGGCAACACCTGTGGCCATCTTTGCTATGGTGTTTGCCGTGGCGGGAGCAACAAGAAAGACATCGGCCCATAGTGCAAGGCCGACATGACTGTTCCAGTTTCCGTTTTCGGGATCGAAGAAGTCGGTAAAGACGGGGTTTCCCGACAGGGTAGCCAGTGTCAGAGGGGTGATGAAATCCTTTGCATGGGGAGTCATGATCACCCTGACCTCTGCTCCTTCCTTAACAAATAACCTTATGGCAGTGGCAATCTTGTAAGCTGCAATACCTCCGGTTACTCCGATAAGTATATGTTTACCACCTGCCATGGTTCATCAGACTTTGGTCTTGCCTGCCCCGGTATCAGGATTCCTGTAGAAGATCTTGTCATCCTCAAGCTCCTGAAGCGCAATAAGAGTAGGCTTGGGAAGCCTCTCGTAAAACTTGGATATCTCAATCTGCTCACGGTTCTCAAACACCTCCTCCAGGTTATCAGTGTATGAAGCAAACTCCTCAAGCTTCTTGTTGAGTTCCTGTTTCATCTCTACCGAGATCTGGTTGGCTCTCCTTGAGACAATGATTACGGTTTCATATATGTTACCCGTATTTTTTGTCATCAGATCGAGATTTCTGGTAACCGTGGTTACCGATGCACTTGATTTTTTGTAATCCATATTCATTTACTGAGTAATATTTTCTGTTGTGGCGTTAATGTCGACCCCAAGCTGGCCGGCTGTGTCTTCATATATCTTCCTTATCTCGCGCTCATACTTGGTCTGGGGAAACTCATCCACAAACGAGTAATAGTCGTCGAGTGTTGCCTGAAACCTCTCCCTCTGCCTGTTGGCAAAGCTGTTCACGGCATAGAGATATGTGGAGTTAAGCTTAAGGAACATCATCTCCTCACGGTATTTTGATTCGGAGTACTCCTTAAGGCTGTTCTCAAGGGCCGTTATGGCGGCTTTGTATTTCTTCATGTCGTAGTAAAGCCTGGCGCTCATGTAAGACTTCTCCACCAGCCTCTCCTCCAGCTCCTTGGCAAGAATTTTACTTTCTTCAGCAAAAGGACTGGAAGGATATTTCCTTATAAAGATGTTGAACCCTTCTATAGCCTTTTTTGTGTTAAGCTGGTCGAGTTCAGGTTTCGGAGAAATGGCATAGTCACATTTTGCAGCCTTGAAGGTGGCTTCTTCAGCATGTTTCCCGTAAGGATATTCCTCGACAAGATTCCTGTAATAGGTCCCTGCCAGTTCATACTGTCTCATCATGTAATTGCTCTCGGCATTGATCCAGTACAGCTCCTCGGCTTCTGCCGTGGCCCTGAACCTTGTCAGTATCTGTCCAAGCAACTCAGAAGCCTTGACATACTGCCCTGCGGCATAGTACTCAAGGGCTTTGTTCTTCTTAAGCTCATTGTCGGTGCTCTTAAGAATCTTCCCATACTCACCGCATGAGCCGGCCAGAAGGGGCAAAATCAATATGATATAAAACTTTAATAACCTCATACCGGAAATGTTGCGCAAAATTACTCAATTTTTTTGAATTCAGATACTATAACGGATATAATGTGGCATTATTCTGTATGGCGTTGGAAAAAGGCGTGAGATTCAGCTGGGGGCAGGGAGCAGGGAGCTGGGGGCTTGAAGAAGCCGTG
>JAVEZD010000080.1:0-5389 GCA_034003165.1 Bacteroidales bacterium
ACATTAAAGGAGGGCTCATAGCCCAGCAGTCTTTTTGCTTTGTCGATCGATGCAAGAGAATGAGGAATGTCTCCGGCCCTTACCGGTCCGTAAACAGGTTCAGTCTCTGATACTTCAGGATCCGTTTCAGAGATGATCTCCCTAATGATGTTAAAAAGCTCATTAAGTGAGGTACGTTCACCATGGGCAACATTATATACCTGGTTTACAGCATCCCTGTTTCCGGCTATGGCAGAAAGATGGTTTGCCTGGATAACATTATCTATATAGGTAAAATCTCTCGACACGGAGCCATCTCCGTTAATAACGGGGGCTTCGTGTGTAAGAAGTTTTTTTACAAAAAGGGGAATTACGGCTGCATAGGCCCCAAACGGGTCCTGTCTCCTGCCAAAAACATTGAAGTAACGCAGACCTATAACTTCTATGTTATATATGCCTGAGAAATTTTCTGCAAAGAGCTCATCGACATATTTGGTGATTGCATATGGAGAAAGAGGTTTTCCTATTTTATCCTCCTTCTTGGGAAGATCAGGATGGTCACCGTAGGTAGAAGAGCTGGCGGCATAAATAAATCTTTTAACCCCTGCCTGTCCCGCAGCATAAAGCATCTTGACAAATCCTCCGATGTTTACGTCAGTAGAGGTCACCGGATCTTTTATTGAACGGGGTACAGATCCCAGTGCAGCTTCATGAAAAACAATATCCATCCCTTCAACAGCTTTTTCGCAATCGCTGTAATTTCTGATATCTCCCTCAATAAGTCTGAAAGAGGGGTTGTCGGAAAATGATTTCAGATTTTCCCTTTTGCCTGTAGAGAAGTTATCAAGGCATACTACATAGTTCCCCCCGTTAAGGAGCGATTCAACAAGATTGGAGCCAATGAATCCGGCACCACCGGTTACGAGGACTCTGCTGTTTTTAAGTACCTTTTTCATTTTAAAGGTATAATATTAAGTTTATTAACGTTTATTCCTTCCCAAAAGCAAACATGATCTCATTGAGTATAAACTCGGCGCTTTTCCCGTCTCCGTAAAAAGCCGGATAATGAAGTTCGGAATCAGAATGCATGAAAGAAGTAAACTCTTTCTTTATAAGTCCGGGGTCAGCATCCACAAGTCTGGCCGTCCCGTTTGTAATAAGCTCAACCCATTCCGTCTCCTTTCTTAAAACTACGCAAGGTTTCCTGAAGAAATGTGATTCTTTCTGTACACCTACAGAGTCAGTGATTATGAGCCTGCACGACATTTCGAGTAATGTCATTTCAAGGTATGATACAGGAGGTATAATCCGGATAAAGCCACAACTTAGAAGTTCATCATACAAATCCTTCAGATGTTTTTTAAGAATATTTGTGGTTCTTGGGTGGAAAGGCATTACAAATGGCATGGAGTATTCTTCGGCCATAATCTTAAGTGTTGAAAGTATGGCACGCAGACGGTGAATGTCATCGGTGTTTATATCTCTGTGTATTGTAACAAGGATAAATCTGTCGTTATCAGCAGACAGGCTTGTGAGAAGCGGCGATTTTTTCTTCTGAGCCAGGCTGGCAAAGAAGAGTGAGTTGTCGTACATTATGTCTCCGGTAAGATAGATCTTTGGATTGTTTACATGGTACGGCGGGCTGTTCTCGGGTTTGAATCCCTCATTTATCAGATTCTTGAAAGCTGCATTAGTGGGAGCAAAAAGCAGAGTAGATGTGTGATCGCTGAGTATCCTGTTTATCTCTTCAGGCATTGATTTATTGAAGGACCTTAGTCCTGCCTCGATATGTACTACCGGGCAATGCAGTTTTGAGGCGGCAAGGGCTCCTGCCAGAGTGGAGTTGGTATCGCCGTAAAGCAATACACAATCTGGTTTTTCAGTTATAAGAACCTCTTCAATCCCCGAAATCATCATTGCAATCTGTTTTCCATGGCTGGCTGACCCTACGCCCAGATTATAGTCGGGCTTATGAATTTCAAGTTCCTCAAAGAAGACGGCTGACATCTCTTTGTCATAATGCTGGCCCGTGTGCAGGGTGACCTCTTTTATCCGGTCAGAAAATTTCAATCTTATGGCTCTGCTTATTGCCGAGGCCTTAATGATCTGGGGCCGGGCACCCACAATATTTAAAAGTTTTAAAAGGGGCATCTATGTGAGTATTAAAACGAGACCTAAAGATATTAATTATTCCCTCAAAAGGAAGAAATAAAAAACCTGGTATCAGCAAAGCTGATACCAGGTAATAATATGCTGATTAACACTATTTTGCATAGTTAACAGCCCTGGTTTCCCTTATGACTGTTATCTTAATCTGTCCCGGATAGGTCATTTCGTTTTGTATCTTCCGTGCTATTTCAAATGAGAGGCCTTCGGCTTCCTTATCTGTAACTTTTTCAGCGCCGACAATAACCCTTAGTTCACGACCTGCCTGTATGGCATAGGTCTTCATCACTCCCGGATACTGAAGGGCAAGAGATTCCAGCTCCTTGAGACGTTTGATGTACGACTCCACCACTTCCCTGCGGGCTCCCGGACGGGCTCCTGAGATGGCATCGCAAACCTGAACTATTGGGGATATCAGTGAAGTCATTTCCACTTCATCATGATGTGCTCCTATAGCATTGCATACTTCTGGTTTCTCTTTGAACCTTTCGGCAAGTTTCATACCCAGGATGGCATGCGGCAGTTCCGGCTCATCATCCGGAACTTTGCCAATGTCGTGAAGGAGTCCTGCCCTTTTTGCAAGCTTTGCATTAAGTCCCAGTTCAGATGCCATTATTGAGCATAGGTTGGCCACCTCCCTTGAGTGCATTAGCAGGTTCTGTCCGTATGACGACCTGTACTTCATTTTACCGATCAGCCTTATAAGTTCGGGATGGAGCCCATGAATACCCAGGTCAATGGTGGTTCTTTTCCCAACTTCGAGAATCTCTTCTTCAACCTGCTTCCTGGTTTTATCAACCATTTCCTCTATTCTTGCAGGATGGATACGTCCGTCGGTTACAAGCTGATGCAGAGCGAGCCTGGCCACCTCTCTTCTTACCGGATCAAAGGCTGACAGCACTATTGCCTCCGGAGTGTCATCCACTATAATCTCAACACCTGTAGCAGCTTCCAGAGCCCTTATGTTACGGCCTTCGCGACCTATTATCCTTCCTTTCATCTCATCGGACTCGATATGGAAGACTGTGACGGCATTTTCTATTGCATTTTCAGCGGCCACCCTTTGAATTGTCTGGACAACAATTCTTTTAGCTTCCTTATTGGCTGTCATCTTGGCTTCATCAAGTATCTCATTGACATACGACATAGCTCCTGTTTTGGCTTCCTCTTTAAGAGATTCAATGAGGTGGTTTTTTGCCTCTTCTGCTGAGAAGCCTGATATTGCCTCAAGCTTTTCAACCTGCTGTCTGTGAAAACGTTCAAGTTCTTCGTTTTTCCTTTCAACAATTTCGAGCTGTGCTGACAGGCTTTCCCTTATTGCCTCGGCCTCATTCTTTTTTCTCTGTGCTTCTTCGATTCTCTGGGAGAGGCTCAGCTCTTTCTGTTTGATTCTGTTTTCAGCCTGACTTATCTTTCCGTTTCTTTCATTTATTACCTTCTCGTGCTCGGTTTTAAGCTGAAGGAATCTCTCCTTGGCCTGGAGGATCTTTTCTTTTTTGATGACTTCGGCTTCTGCTTCTGCTTCACTTATAATTTTTCTGCTCTTGTTTTTCAGAGCCAGGGACCACATGTAGTATGATGCCCCGAACCCTCCCGCCAGTGCTATCAGACAGTATAAGACTGCGGGACCGGTATTTATCGCTTTTATTAATATTAACATTACTTTTCAGTTTTTAGTTTTAATTATTCTCTATGTTAGTCTATGTTAGTCTATGTTGGTCTATGTTGGTATCTTTTGTATCATAAAATAAAAAACCCGCAAAGTTCCTTCAACTTTTTAAAACCCCATATCTACATGGCTGGAGCTCCTACTCCGGTTCGGAAATCCCCTGTCCACGTGGGGAACCCGACGAATCGGGTTGGGGCCTGTCCTGCCTGGACTAAGGATTGCTCCAAAGTTTTAAGTGTTGAGTTTCAAAAATGAATGAAGAAACAATGCGGGCAATAAGTTAATATTTTAAAGAACGTCGTCGTTACTCTTTTCATCAAGAACTGAATCAATCTTAAGAACCAGTTCTTTCAGGGCATCAGGGAGATAATCATTACTTAGTTTTTCCTCTTCCTCCGTAAGTTTAATCACATACTGAAGTGAAGCCATGGCCAGAAAGTCCTGGATATCCTTATCAACGTACCGCTGTTTGTACTGCAGTATCTTCTCGTTGATCATCCTGGCAGCTTTCCTTATTTTCTCCTCATTCTCCCTCTCTACCTTTAATGGATAATATCTGTCAGCAATATTTACTCTGATCGATAGCTTATCATCCATTATCTATATTTTATCTGTTTAAAAGAGCAACACATCTGTCAATTTCCCGCACAAGTTCAGTGATCTTCTTTTTCGCCTCTGTAACATTCTCTCCCCCACCCAACAATGCTCCTGATAATTTAAGTCGTTCAAATTCAGTCTCAGTCTTCTTTATCTTCTCTTCATGTTCCTTTAACAGCGATCCCAGCTCCTCGTTTTTTCTGCCAAGTTCTCTGTTAACGGCTTTAAGATCATTGTATCTGTTCAACAATTCATCAAGCTTTCTGTTCAGTAATCTTAACTCATCATAACCCTGCCCTGACATAACATGATCTTTACGACAAAGTTAATACTGTTAACGAAATTTTCAAAAATTTAACATAAATAGTTTGTCCCGGCCCGGCAGAAGTATAGTTTTGCAGATTCACAAACATACTTAATGACTGAGATGTTTACAGGCCGGTTTATTGCCATCACTATATCACTTCTTGCAATCCTGCAGAGCGATCCCCCGAAAAGAGAGGCTTTCATTTCTCCTCTTAACATTCCCATTGCCCTTTCAGCCAATTTCGGAGAACTCAGAACAAATCATTTTCATTCAGGACTGGACATTAAAACCCAGGGGATTACAGGTAAAGAAGTTGTTGCTGCAGCACCCGGGTATGTTTACAGAATAAGTGTTTCACCCGGTGGTTTTGGCAAAGCCCTTTACCTTAGACACCCATCCGGTTATTCTACTGTATATGGTCACCTCGACCGCTTTTCACCGGAGATTGAATCATTTGTCAAATCGAGGCAATACAACGATAAAAGCTTCATGATCAACCTCTTTCCTCCTTCTGACAGTTTCAGGTTCAACCAGGGAGATGTTATTGCCTACTCAGGCAATTCAGGAAGTTCCTCCGGACCTCATCTTCATTATGAGATAAGGAAGACTGATGGCGAAATACCACTCAACCCTCTGCTTTTTGAATTTGATGCTGACGACAGGATAAGTCC
>JAVEZD010000080.1:5489-10238 GCA_034003165.1 Bacteroidales bacterium
TATACTCTTACCATAAGGCCTCAGAGAATCCCTGAAGGGTTGGAATCAAAGATGCTAATAGTTCAGAACGGAACAAATAACAGAAAGATTCCGGTAACGGGCCGCTGGGTCGACGGTTCCGTTACGGCTGAGCTGGTGTCATTCGGAGACTTCTACATCGGGGCCGACACCACTCCTCCCCTTATTACGCCTGTCGGAATAAGTCAGGGTGCCGACCTGTCGGGAAGGGAATTAATGAGGTTCAGGATCACTGACAACTTCTCAGGGATAGGATCGTGGGAACCAGTTATAGATGGCCGGTGGGCCCTTTTTGAATACGATCAGAAAAATAATCAGCTAATCTACCGCTTCGACCCTGAAAGGATTTCAAAAGGAAGCAAACACACCCTTGCCCTTAAGGTGAGCGACAATACAAACAATGTGAATATCCTGAATCTGGATTTCAAATGGTAAGCATTATAACGGTCACCGGAATCCTCACACGTAAGTCAGACAGACCTGATGGAATCTGAAGACTTCTGAAGATCAGAAATCCTTAAGGAGACTATTTTTATTACTCAGGAATAGATTCTTGCCGGATATATTCCCTTTCTTACCATCTTTTTTATACTCTCCACAACGAAGGGTTTGTCCTCGCGATAGGTTACACCAAACCACCTCTCATTGCTCATAAGTATCTTTATTGTTATCTCGCCGTTCTTTACAAACTTGTCGACGGAAGTCGGTATGTCGAGTTCGGATTTGGGATCCATCCCCTTTTCATTTATAAAGGCTTTGAATTCCTGACCAAGAAAATCATAGCATGAAGGTTTAAAACCCCAGAGATTCATTGATACTATTTCATCACCTGTAAAATGCAATATTTCGCCATTTTCACCAGGAGCTTTGGCACCGTCACCTGTCTTTTCGATCTGCCTTGTCTCTACTATGTTAACCAGGAGTCCCTCAGAATCTGCTTTGCATACCCCCCTGTTTACATGCCCATGTTCGGATAGAGTATTTCCAAGCTTATATCCTACAATACAATAGTTATTTGGATCCTGATCGTTAACAAGGAAATCCCTGAGTATCTTAAATGATTCAACCCCATAATAATCGTCAGCATTGATTACTCCAAAAGGCTCCTTTATCTTTTCTTTCGTGACAAGGATGGCATGACTTGTTCCCCATGGTTTCTGACGTTCGGGTGATACATTCACACCTTCAGGAAGATTGGTTATTTCCTGAAAGACATAATCGACCTCTATCCTGCCGTTTAACCTTTCGTAAAAACGTTCCCTCACCTGTTCCTCTATATCCCTTCTTATTACAAAAACTATCTTGCCAAAACCTGCCCTGATAGCATCATAAATGGAATAATCTATTATTGTCTCTCCCGAGGGACCAACTTCATCAAGTTGTTTATTACCCCCGTAACGGCTTCCCATACCGGCAGCCAGAACTAATAAGGTTGGTTTCATATCTTTCCGTATTATGTATATGCAATTATAAGGAAAATATCTATAATCCCCTTTAAAGCCTTAAACTTTATCGGCATTTTTCAGAGCCGGAAGTCACCAGCCCAGTGGTTTTCTGATGTTTGCGAACTGACAAAAAGCATAATACGGGATGCTAAAATGGATATGTTTATGTTTTGTTATTTTAAACACCTTGTTACCTTTGCTGTTATCTGATAAACCCTTTGCCGGGACCTGCATTCTGAAAATGGGAGATTAACTGTTGACCGGTGATCTGCAATGTAAGAAATTCAGGATTGCAGGCCGGGGATAAATATTAACATCAATATGATATTAATTCAGATGCGAACAAACAGAGTATGTTATGTTAAACCACTAAAGAAGAATGATATATGAAAAAAACAACTGCTATACTTCTTATTCTGATTGCTTCAGCCCTGCTGCCTGAACAGATCGTGAATGCATGTACTAACTTCCTTATTACAAAGGGAGCCTCAAAGGACGGATCTGTGATGATAACCTATTCGGCTGATTCGCATGTTCTGTACGGAGAACTGTACTTCTGGCCTGCCAGAAACTGGCCTGCCGGTTCGATGACTGATGTATATGAATGGGACACCGGCAAATATCTTGGTAAGATCCCCCAGGTTTCCAGGACATATTCGGTTATTGGCAATATGAACCAGTATCAGCTTTCAATAGGTGAGACAACTTTTGGAGGAAGAGAGGAACTTGCCAATCCGGATGGAATCATTGACTATGGTTCACTCATTTACCTGACCCTGCAAAGGGCAAAGAGTGCAAGGGAAGCTATTGTTGTTTTCTCAACTCTCCTTGACGAATGGGGCTATGCCAGCTCAGGTGAATCTTTCTCAATAGCCGACAAGAATGAAGCATGGATCCTTGAACTCACAGGCAAAGGTCCCGGCAAAAAAGGAGCTGCATGGGTAGCCCGCAGAATCCCCGACGGATATATCTCCGGTCATGCCAACCATCCCAGGATAACCACCTTCCCTCTTGCCGACGGGGTTAAGTCAATAACAAACAAGGATCTTGATAAAATTTATAATCCCGATGTCGAGACTGTTTATGCATGGGATGTTATCGACGTTGCACGCAGTTATGGATGGTTCACCGGAAAAGATGAGACATTCAGTTTCAGTGACGCATACGCTCCCCTCGACTTCAGCGCCGCAAGATTCTGCGAAGCCAGGGTCTGGGCCGGGTTTAACACTGTAAACAGTCAGATGGGACAATATCTTGATTACGCTATGGGTGAGAACCTTAATAACAGGATGCCTCTCTGGATTAAACCCGACCGCAAACTTGAACCCCGCGATGTTATGTCGATGATGAGAAACTATTACCAGGACAGCCCCATGGATATGACAAAAGATGTAGGCGCCGGCCCTTACGGCAGTACAGTAAGATGGAGACCTATGCAATGGGAGGTTGATGGTGTGAAATACATCCATGAAAGAGCTATTTCGACTCAGCAGACAGGATTCTCATTCGTTGCCCAGAGCCGCTCATGGCTTCCCGACCCGGTAGGAGGAATCTTCTGGTTCGGCGTCGACGACACGTATTATACAGTTTATACCCCGGTTTACTGCGGTTCGGCAAGCGTCCCGGAAGCCTACGCCGTAGGTAACGGCGATATGATGACTTTCAGTGACGATGCTGCCTTCTGGGTTTTCAATCAGGTCACAAACTTTGCCTATACCAGAACCAGCCTGCTTATAGGCGACCTTCAGAAAAAACAAAGTGAACTTGAAAACAGATATTTTGCCGAAACTTCAGAAGTGGACAGGATAGCTGCTGCATTATACGAAAAAAAGCCTTCCAAAGCTGTAAAATACATAACAGAGTATTCTGTAAATACTGGAAACAAGACAGTTGCGGAATGGAAGGAATTATACAAATTCCTCTTTACCAAATACGTCGATGGCAACGTAAAGGAAGCAAGACCTGTTCCTGAAGGTTATAAATACTATACCCCTGCCGTTTCCCAGCCAGGTTACGGGGAAGAATGGCTCAGGGTCATTGTTAATAATACAGGGGACAAGCTAAAGGAGAGATAGAACCAGTAAGGCCAAGAGTAATTTATCAATTAACCTGAAGAGAGTTAAAAACTTTTTTAGTTGCTGTTCGTAATTTCAAAATATAATTTATAAATTTGCGACCTGATTTTGAAAACGAGATAACGAAAAATAATACTTCGCGAGATGAACTTAATGAATATTGTTGAGAAGGAATATGCAGCCAGTAACGAGTTTCCCAAATTTATTGCAGGAGACACTGTGACTGTCCATTATAAGATTAAGGAAGGCAACAAGGAGAGAATCCAGCAGTTTCGTGGCGTTGTGATTCAGAGAAGCGGATCAAAGCATACCGAGACTTTTACTGTAAGAAAGATGTCGGGTAACATTGGTGTTGAAAGGATTTTCCCGGTTGCATCGCCCTTTATAGACAAGATTGAAGTTAACAAGCACGGAAAGGTACGCAGGGCGAGAATATTTTACCTTCGCGATCTTACAGGCAAAAAAGCCAGGATTAAAGAAAAGAAATTCTGATATTTCAACATACTTAATAATAAAAAGAGGATCTCCGGTAGAGATCCTCTTTTTATTTTCCATAAATGTCTTATAATGCGAGGACTTTAAATTTTATCAATAAGCTCCCTGCTTTTAAGTTGCGCTTCTTCAACAAGCTGGTCGGCCTTAAGATCTGCTTCACTGATTAGCTGCTCAGCCCTCCTGTCAGCCTCCTTCCTCAGGGCATCCGCACTCTTACGGGCAGCCAGCTGTGCTATAGTGCCCCTCGATTCAGCTTCCTTAATTAACCTCAGGGCCTGTTCATCAGCTTCCTGTCTTATTTTCTCAGCCGCCCTGGCTGCTTCTTCTTTCAACAGAGCTCCTCTTTCTTCAGCTTCCTTTACAAGTCGTGCAGCCTGTTCACCGGCTTCCTGGGATGCTTTTTCCCTTGCATCTTCGATACCCTCACTGACTGCTTCCCTGGCACTTTCTGTAACAGTCTGAACAACATTGCCGGCGGGACTTCCCTGTGAATCGCCGAAGAAAGGAGTGACAGATGGCTTTCCAAAGGTTCCTCCTACCCTCAGATTCACAGTAAGGATTTCCGAAGGGCTGAATGCCAGACCGAAGGCCGAGGCCTGCGATGACAGACTTTCAATCAGCGAGTTGGCTGATGTACCAAGCTCAGACCTTGGAATCTGGGTCTTTATGACATAGTTAAGGGTCTGGTCGAGGCCCTGGTCACCTCCCACATTCAT
>JAVEZD010000081.1:0-10053 GCA_034003165.1 Bacteroidales bacterium
TTCGGTGCAGCCGACCCCACTAAAGAGTCGTATCTTACAAGCGAACTGACCTTCATAGCAAAACATAAGGGAATAAGAAACTACCTTGTTTCAAAAAGCAACTACCGCTGCCACGTGTGGTGCGGACCAATGCATGCCTTTGAACTGGGTAAGCTTATTATAATGCCTAACACCCTGTTATTCTTCGGTCTGGGATGCCTTATTGGGCTGGTTTCCTTCTGGATCGCGGGCTTCTTCAGAACATCCGGAGCCAGAGCAGCCACTACATCTGCCAGGGAGGGCTACAGGGATGTTCTCAGGGAAAATGGGATCATGCATAAGCTTGTAACTTCACGCTGGCCACAGCTTATCCTTACCCTGGTGGCCATGCTTATGATATACATAGTCATTCTCACCTCGCTGTTTGGCACAAAGATGTCGGGACGAAACCTGGGTGTACTCCTTATGTGGGCTATCTGGTTGTTTCTTCTTGTAGCTATCCTCACGCCTCTTTTTGGAAGAAGCTGGTGTACCATCTGCCCGCTTCCCTTCTTCGGGGACCTTATTCAGAGAAGATCTTTCTTCACGCCTGAACTGGGTAAGACAAACGGTTATTTCAACAGGTTCCACGGTTTAGCTCTTAAGTGGCCGGCTATCCTCAGCAACAGCTGGCTCAAGCTTTTTGTCTTCCTCATCCTTGCCACATTCTCGACAACCCTGGTTGCCAATCCCAGGGTATCGGGCATGGCAGTAATTTTCCTCATTCTTACCCCTA
This sequence comes from Bacteroidales bacterium, assembly GCA_034003165.1. GTDB lineage: Bacteria > Bacteroidota > Bacteroidia > Bacteroidales > VadinHA17 > LD21. The sequence goes on from JAVEZD010000081.1 coordinate 755, forward strand.
CCCTCATGGCAATGGTATGGGAACTCCGGGCTTTCTGCAGATACGTATGTCCTGTAAGTGTATTCCTGGGTCCCTTCGCAAGGATGGGCAGCCTTGGGCTCAGGAACAAATCGCAGGAGCTTTGTGACGACTGCAAAGCTCTTTACTGCATGAAAGGCAACAACAGAGGCTGGGCCTGTCCTTACGGACTTAATGTTAGGGATATTAAAGAAAACTCCGACTGCGGTCTTTGCCTCGAATGTATCAGGAGCTGTTCATACAGTAATGTTACGCTCTACAGTAGGCCTTTTGCCTCCGAGCTGGGTACAAGAAATATGAGCGAGGCCTGGGGACTGATTGCCGTCTTTACTCTGTCAATAGTCTATAGCATACTATATGAAGGTCACTGGCCCGTGGTAAGAGATTTTGTCAATATACTCGATAAGAAGAACTGGGACCTGTTCGGCATTTATACTCTTATTGTCTGGACCCTCGCCCTGGTTGTCTTTCCCGGCATTATATACCTCACTGCCGCGGCCGGGAAGAAACTGTCGGGAGTGACTGAGACAACACGCAAAGTGTTCTTTAATGTTACAGGGAGCCTTCTTCCTCTTGGACTTGCACTGTGGATTGCCTTTGTCATACCCATGCTCTTTGTCAATGTGACCTTCATCATTCAGTCATTCTCCGACCCCTTCGGATGGGGTTGGGATTTCTTCGGGACTGCAAACATACCATGGCACCAGTTTGTACCGGGACTGGTACCCTGGCTGCAGGCTGGATTGATAATCTCAGGACTGGCACTAAGCCTCAGAAATCTTGGCAGGACATTCAGAAATGGCAGTACAGAAGATCCTAAGAAGCTTTTCCTGCTGATACTTCCCGCGGCAATTTTCCTTATAACTGCTGCCACTGCCCTATTATTCTTCTATACAAACTGAGTTGATAGTGCCTTCATTAAAATATTAAGTAGATTTGAAGCCGTAAAATACCGGCTGCATGTCAAATAACCCTGCAAGCCCATTAGCAAGCTTAATAAATGACAAAAAACAAAAAGTTAGTTTTGATAGCGGCAGGTCTTCTGCTGCTTCTCCTGTCAGTAAAGATAATTATTGATACTCCGTACAGGAAAGGGATTCCTTCCATAAAAAATCTTAATGATCTTTCAGACTACCAGAAGAGTCAGCTTAAAAAGGCAACCAACAGGGCAAAGGCTTTCCCTTCTGCCACCAATATAGGTGAGCTGGGAATGGTATACCATTCGGGTGCCTTTTATTCTGAAGCAATGGATTGCTATGCCCTGGCAATTAAAAAAGACAAGTCGGACTGGATCTGGAATTATTACCTGGGCTATCTCAAAAGAGAAATGGGTGAATCGGAGGAAGCAGTGGCTGCTTTCAGCGAAGTTATCAGTAAAAACCCCAAAGCATACCATGCCTTCTACTATATGGGACAAAGCCTTCAGGACCTGAGCAGGTACGATGAGGCAGAAAAGGCATACAGAAATATAGTGTCATTACAAAAAAAGGAAAACCGGGTACCGGGTACCTTCAGGGATGACTTCTTTCCCCTCAGCGTTTATGTGAAGTACCAGCTTTCACAACTCTATATAAGCAACGACAGACTGGGACAGGCTGAAGATATGCTTAACGAAATTCTGACGACTCATAACTCATTCGGATCGGCATACAGGGTTATGGGTGCTCTTGAAAGACTTAAGGGAGATACCATTGCTGCAGCCAGAAACCTCTTAAAGGCTAACGACATGATAGTGTTTACCTATCCTGTTGATACCATTACCGACAGGATATCCCTTATATCGCGCTCTGAAAACTACCTCCTTAAACAGATAGATGAGGCTTACAATACCTCGTATACAGACTGGGCCAGAACTCTTATAAATAATGCCCTCAGATATCTTCCTGAGAATAAATATGTTATATCAAAGGCGGTGAGAATCATTCTAAGTACTGAATCAGGAGATGATGCCCTGGCCCTTCTTGAGAAACACCAGACATTATTCAATGATGAATATGAAGAACTTAAGATAGTCGCTGACCTGCTTTTCGAAAAGGAGTTTTATAAGGAAGCTGAGCCTTACTATACAAGGGCCCTTGAACTCAGGCCGGGTGAATCCGAAATAATGGCAAATCTGGTTCTCGGCCTCTACAACCAGGGGAAAAATATCGAAGCCGAAAACCTTCTTAGCAGGCAAGTGTCTGAATCAGTAGATGACCCTGAAGTTATTGGGAATGCCGTATATATAATGCTTGTTATGGATCAAAGGGAAAAAGCCATTGACAATCTTCGGAAGATGAGAACCAGGTTTCCTGATCACCCGAAGATGTTCATGCTGTCGGGACTTCTTGCCCAGCAGGAGGAAGATCTTGTGCATGCCGGGGAGTTCTTCGAGTCCGCTTTCAGCAGAAAACCTGATGATCTGCTTACCATACAATCGCTGGGTGATGTGCTGATGAGACAGAGCCAGTGGAAACAGGCCATCAGTCTCTTCAGAAAAGGAATTGAGTATTTTCCCAACGAGCCTTATATCCTCGAACGTCTCGGTTCACTCCTGGTGGCATGTCCTGACAAAAGCCTGAGGAACTACAGTGAAGGCAGGGATTACCTCGAGAGAGTCGTAACCCACAGGAACAGTCCCACCCCAACCATGATCTCTGCCGGGCGGGGACTTGCCGAAGCCTATGTAGGTCTGGGCGACAAACAGAGGGCCACAATGTACATGAATTACGTAATTAACCTTGCCCGCAGCAGCCTCGCTCCTGAAAGACTTATAGACGAACTTGAAAGGAAATCTAAGGAACTGGGTCTGTAGAATTAAGGAAGGAAAATAGAAAAAAAACCCTCCGGAACATGTAATATGTCCGGAGGTTTTTTTTCTATAACGATTCAGAGTAAGCCTATACTTCTGTTTACAAAGTTGCTCAGTTCTTCCCCTCTCAGCATATTGTTTGCAAGCAGGGCGAGGTCGATTAGCTGCCGGACCTTCTTATGTTCAAATCCGAATTTCTCAAGTATCTCATTTCTTTTGCCCTTAACATCATCAAGCTCTTTTCTCAGTTTCTCCAGATCGTCCTTTTCAGCCTGACTGATCTCTTCGCTTTTCTTAGATGAATGCTCCTTCTCGAGAAACGACACCTCTTCACTAAGTTTTTTAATCTCATTACCAATGGCTTGCAACTGCTCCCCTCCCGCAGAATCCATTTCACCGGAGATTTCTGAAATAAGGGGATGATTCTGGTTAACAACAAGGTTATAGCTGTCGGGAAGTTCGCCGTAGAAATTCATACCTCCGCCTATCTGTGACATGTCCTTCATACGTCGCATGAACTCCGACTGGGTGATAATAACAGGGGCATCGTTTTCATCAAGAGCTTCAACGACTACATTAAAAATCTCACCTCCGTCCTTTTTTACCCTGAACACGCTCCTGAGATCCTCCTGCTGTTCCTGCGAAAGCTTTGATTCCTTTTTCTCATCCTTCTGTATGAGCTTATCGATGACATCTGAATCGACACGGACAAACCTTGAGTCTTTCAGCTTAGTCTCAAGATGATTTATAAGATGAACGTCAAGCTGACCATCAAGGATAAGTACATCATAGCCTTTATTTCTTGCCTTTTCAATATATGCATACTGGGCCGTTTTGTCAGTGGCATAAAGGTAAATAACGGTTTTATTACGGTCGGTCTGCTTCTCCTTAATGAGTTCCTCATATTCAGAAAAGGTAAAGTACTTGTCTTCAGTGTTCTTAAGCAGTGCAAACTTAGAGGCCTTCTCATAGAATTTTTCCTCTGTTATCATGCCGTATTCAATGAATAGCTTAAGGTTGTCCCATTTTTTTTCATACTCTTCACGGTTCTTCTTAAAGATATCATTAAGGCGGTCGGCAACTTTTTTGGTTATGTGGGCCGAGATCTTCTTTACATTTGAATCGCTTTGAAGGTAGCTTCTCGATACGTTGAGAGGTATATCCGGAGAATCAATCACCCCGTGAAGAAGTGTAAGAAATTCGGGTACTATTCCCTCGACTGAATCGGTGACAAAAACCTGATTACAATAGAGTTGAATCTTATTCTTCTGTATCTCTATGTTGTTCTTTATTTTGGGAAAATAGAGAATTCCGGTAAGTTTGAAGGGATAGTCGACATTCAGATGAATGTTGAAGAGGGGGTCGTCGCCGGCCGGATAGAGTTCGCGGTAGAATTTCTGGTAATCCTCATCCTTAAGGTCGACTGGTTTCAAGGTCCATGCCGGCTTTGTGTTATTTATTATATTGTCCTTTTCAGTATCGGCATATTTACCATCCTTCCACTCCTTTTCCTTTCCGAAAGCTATCTCAACAGGCAGGAACTTGCAGTATTTCTTAAGCAGCTGTTCTATCTTTGAGTCTTCAAGGAAATCCTTGGAATCCTTGTCTATATGCAGTATCACATCTGTTCCCCTCAGGTCTTTTTCGATATCCTCTATTGTGTACTCCGGACTTCCGTCGCAGCTCCATTTTACAGGAACGGCGTCTTCGCGGAACGATCTGGTAAGAACCTCGACCCTGTCCGACACCATGAATGCTGAATAGAAACCAAGTCCGAAATGCCCTATGATAGAGTTACTCTGGTCCTTGTACTTGTCGAGAAAATCATTTGCACTTGAAAAGGCAATCTGGTTAAGGTACTTGTCGAGTTCTTCCCTTGTCATACCGATTCCCCTGTCTGACACAGTGATAGTTTTCTTTTTCTTATCAACAGACACCCTTATAGTAAGATCTCCGGCTTCACCACTGAAATCACCTGCCAGCGACATTGTCCTGAGTTTCTGTGTGGCATCAACGGCATTTGAAATAAGTTCCCTGAGGAAGATCTCATGATCGGAATAAAGAAATTTCTTGATTATCGGAAATATGTTCTCGGTAGTAACTCCAATTTTCCCTGTTTGCATATCAGTAATATTTAGGTTCAACATAGTTTCGCACTGACCTTTCAAAAGCTGTGCCGTTGAGCCAATACTGACAAATAGTCACTTTTCAGAAATATTCAGGCAGTCGCAGCCGTGCAATAAGAAGGATCACGGCTGACAAAATCAGAAAAAGTGCCAGGATCAGGAAGGCCCTGTTCCGTTTTTTTCTGAATATCCTCAGGTTATATTCGCTTACAAGTTTTTTAACTGCGTTATGCACTCGCAGAGGTGCATTGCTGTTCCTTGGAACATAGGCGTCGATATTGAATCTGATGGCTTTTTGTATCTCCCCGGTTTTTTCCTGAGGGACGATAAGTATCAATCCCGTATCAGGGTCCGACTGTTTAATCCCACGTGTCAGTTTTTCAGTCAGACCGAACTGATCGGAAGAGTCATGGATACCTATTACAGCAACCCTGAAGATACGTGCTCTTTTTTCAGTGCCTACAGATTCCATCAGTTCAGTTTTCGTACCAAAGGTGGTGAAAAGGTATTTCCCGGGATCAGAAAAACGCTTTTTAAGTTCACCGGCAAAACCCCTGAATTCGTCGTAGCAGAGAATATGTGTAATAACGTCCTTCTTCATGATCTTCCCGCCTGTTTTATTCACTGTTTCGGACATCTATACTGTTTTTAAGCTTCCATATCCCCTCCTCCTTTATATAGGCATCGTAGGAGTAATCTGGTGCAAAGAACTCAGGATTATTCCCATCGGCCTGAGAAAAGGAGACCAGGTGATCGAAAACCACTGTATCGCCGGAAAGGAACCTAAGTGACATGACAGCTTCAGTTGAATAGCTGAATACCGCCCTGAACAAAAGGCTATCCGGCAGGGGCGAAAAAACCTTTTTCCCGAAGACAGGCACATCATTTTCAGTGAATGAAACGACATCTATTACCTTTCTGGTAATCCTGGGATTACCGTAATCTATACCAAGAAGAACCCAGCTGTTGTCGCTGTCACCCGCTTTTCTGACATCGTAGTACAAAGCACCATACCAGTTTTCAGATGAATAAGTTGTATCTGTCCGTATTGAACCCGGACTGTACAGTGCTTCCTGGCTGAATATCTTAAAAGGTTCCCCCTTCTCCTCTTTTCTTATGAGGTAGCAAAAGTAGTGTCCCGGGACTTCTTTCAGAGGAAGGTTCCAGGTTATGATTTTAAGGCTGCTATCGGGTGCAATAACCTGTCCAAGATACCTTATGGCTGAGAACCGGTGATCCATTACAGAATCGGATCTTACATAGCCTTCAATATATGTTTTTATTGAGTCATTTATCCTGATCCTGTCTGCATCCTCTTTAGCTGCGGCAAGGCGGTTAAAGAGTCTTTCAGGATCTTCAGTCTGTTGAGCTGCTGCAGCTGATGTGCCGGCAGAGAAGACCGGCAGGAGAAGTATTAAAAGACATATCACGATACTTTTCTTCATACCGGGAACCTTCTCATTGTGTCGTCGAGCAGGGCCATCAGTCCCGAGCAGGCCATTAGAATATGCGACTCCTCAATCACCAGTGGCGGAGCTATCCTGAAGGCATCGTTACAGAAAAGGAAATAATCGAGGACCATGCCGTAGGCAGGACTTGTAGACACAACATATTTTACCTGACGGGGGTCCTGAAGTTGAACGGCAAGAAGCAGGCCTTCACCTCTTATCTCTTTTATAAGGGGGTGTTTAAGTTTTTCCCTGAAGAGGGATGTTTTAGCCTTTACTGTGCTAATATAGTTACCTTCGATAAGCACCTCGAGTGATGCAAGGCCGGCTGCAGATGAAACCGGGTGGCCACCGAAGGTTGTTATATGGCCAAGAGGCGGATTGTCGGCGAGGGCTGACATGATGGCTGCGGGAGCAATGAAGGCACCGAGGGGCATTCCGCCGCCAAGGGCTTTGGCAAGAACAATAATGTCGGGAATTACAGAATAGTGTTCGAGGGCAAACATCCTGCCTGTTCTTCCGAATGCTGTCTGTACCTCATCGAAGATAAGCAGTGAACCTGTTTCATTACATCTCTCCCTTAGCTTCCGGAGGAAGTCATTTTGCGGAAGGATGATTCCTGCTTCTCCCTGGATGGGTTCGACAATCACACAGGCAGTTTTTTTGTCTATCATCTCCAGTGATGCCGGATCGTTGAATGTTGACAGAAAGGTATCGGGCAGTAAGGGCCGGAAAGCGTTTTTGAAAGATTCGCTTCCCTGGATGCTAAGGGCTCCATGGGTACTGCCGTGGTAAGCGTTTCTGAACGAGATGATCCTGCTGCGGCCTGTGTATCTTTTGGCCAGTTTAAGGGCTCCTTCCACCGCTTCGCTGCCTGAGTTGACAAAATAACAGTTGTCAAGAGCAGGAGGCAGGATTGAGCAAAGTTTTTCAGCGTACCTGACCTGGGGTGACTGGATCATTTCGCCGTAGACCATAGTGTGCATGTAGGCTGAGGCCTGGCGGGTGACGGCTTCAACAACCCTGGGATGGCAATGGCCTGTATTGCTTACAGAGACACCTGATATAAGGTCAATATATCTTCCTGAAGACGAATACAGGTACACGCCTTCAGCTCTTTCGACCTCTATCATCAGGGGTTCGCGGGAAGTCTGCCCGAGGTATTTCAGGAACAGTTGTCGGTTTGTAAGCATAACGGGAACAGAAATTATCTGGCCATCACGTTGATATCATTGAACAGGCTGTCCCTGAACGATTTTCCGACGGGTATGTTTTTTCTGGTATCGCCGACTATAATATCAAGGGAGCTTTCCTTGATGGCCTGTATCATGGTCTTGTTTACAATAAATGAGCGGTGGACCCTGAGGAAGACACCGGAGGGGAGCTGGCTTTCGATGGCCTTCATTGTAAAATGAATTGTGAACTTGTCGGTGTTTGTATTGAGGGTTACATAGTTTTCGAGGGCTTCCACGTATACGATCTCACGAAGTTTAAGTTTAACGAGGGAGGAACCTTTCTTAATAAATATCTCTTCGTCGCCTGTGTTGCTTATCTCTTTTGGAGCATAATACTTCATGGTTTTGTCAACTGCCTTGCAGAAGCGCGAATAGGAAACAGGTTTAAGGAGATAATCCACCACGTTGAAGTCGAATGCCTTAACAGCATATTCATCGGCTGATGAGACCATGATTATGTTTGGCGGGTTATCAAGACTGTTTATAAAGTCAAACCCGTCCATTTCAGGCATACGGATGTCGAGGAATACAAGGTCAACATCCTTTCTTTTAACCAGTTCATTCCTGGCGTTTACAGAATCGCTGAAGATACCGACAAGATTCAGGGATGTATATTTATTTACATAACCTTCAAGCACCTTGCAGCTAAGCTTGTCGTCATCAACAATAATACAATTCATTCTCTGTTTCTTTAGGGCGTGGTTCCGGAATCAAAAATAATCAAAATATGCTAATAACATAATCCGTGCTTCAAAATTAATATAAAAAAAGTCTTTATTATGTATATAATTATATTACAACACATTACATAGACGCCGTAAAAGACTGTCATATAGGAGGATTAAAAAAAAGGGTGCCACTCAGGCACCCTTCAGGCAATCCCGTAATTAAGAGATTAAAGACCTTTGTTAAGAGCAGGGGCTGCTTTGAATTTAACAACTTTTTTAGCTGGGACATTGAGTTTTGCGCCGGTGCGTGGATTGCGGACTACCCTGGCACTTCTTTTTGTAACATTGAAGGTACCCATTCCCGGGAGCTGAATCCTGTTGCCTTTTTTCATCGCTGTTCCGAATGCAGCAACGAAAGCGTTGAGTGCTTTGCCTGCATCTTTGATAGAAAGACCTGCATCAGCAGCAATTGCATTAACCAATTCTTTTTTTGTCATAGTAAACGATTTAAAGGTTAGACCAAAGGTTCTTATTGATTACAAATTTATTTTTTTTAAAACCAATAGCAAATTTATTTTTCCTTCTCACCTCAAATAGTGAGCGTTTAAGACAAATTTAAACTCTTTTTTACAATAATCGCATAAAATGCAAAAAATAAAGCACAGGCTCATAAAATCGGTGTTTTATGTAATTCAGGTAGTGTTTTTGTTTACATTATGTTGATAAATATTGTATTATGCTGTATAACAACGCATTAAACAATTTTTAAAAAATATTTCTTCTTTTTAAAAAAGTGTTATATTTGCGGCGGAGAAATGGCAGAGCGGTCGAATGCGGCGGTCTTGAAAACCGTTGTCCTGTATCCACGGGACCGGGGGTTCGAATCCCTCTTTCTCCGCCAAAGTTAAATGATCCCGCGTCAGCGGGATTTTTTATTTTACCGAAAGGTGCATAGGAAGCTTGCTTCCGCAGGCACCTGAGGGAAAATAAAAAGAACCCGCAGGGTCATTTAA
>JAVEZD010000082.1:0-10028 GCA_034003165.1 Bacteroidales bacterium
TGGCTAAAAAGCCTCCTCCGTTGACATCAAGTTGTTCTTCGGAGGTAAGTTCCCTTACGGAATAGTTTTCAAGTTTCATAGCAGTTGGTATTTGTTAATTAATCAGATTACCCCGTTTCTTAAGCCCGGGGCTTTGGCTCCAGATTCACTGAAACCAAGTTCTGAACTTAACATCCGGAAAAAAAGGATTCTGTCAGTAAAACACCCTCCTCCGGTTTTTTCCTGTTCTTTAACTGTCAACGGCCGTAAAGAACAGTTAACAAGTATCTCAAAAGGCTCCCCGTAATAAAAGGTCCTTGCAGCCTTTGAATATTTGATAGGTGCACCCCTTATTCTCATCTCATCTATAAGCTCATACATACTGGTCCTGCTGACTCCCAGCAACCCTGCAAACTCCTCCGGAGTTCCGGTCTTTCTACCTTTTATAAGTTTGTGCATCATTGAGATGCGGTCGAGGTATTCAAAGACTTTCATATTTCAGTTACTTTTGATTTCAATTACATAAAATATCTGTGTCGCGTGTTACAAACAGATCCCTGAAATGCCCTTCCCTGTCCAGTAGGTCCCCCAGAGTGCCATCCTGAACAACATTCCCCCTGTCAAGCACAACAATCCTGTCGGCAACACTGATTGTAGTCATCCTGTGGGTGACTATAATAACCGTCTTGCCCTCCCTCTTAAGCATAAGCAACAGTTCCTTTAAAAACATTTCAGACCGGCTGTCGAGAGACGATGTTGCTTCGTCGAGTATAATAATCTCCGGATCAGCATACAATGCCCTGGCGATGGCAATTCTTTGTTTCTGCCCTCCCGATAGCTTCGCCCCGTCCTCTCCTACAGAACTGCTGAAACCGCCTGGCAGGCTCTCAATGAACTCAGTCATCCCCAGCTTTTTGCAGAGTGCCATCACCTTTTCAGCATCGGGTTTTATCTCTCCCGGAGCAATGTTTTCGATTATGTTGCCTGAAAAAAGGTCTATCTTCTGGGGAACCACTGAAATCATCGTGCGGAGCGAGCGGTTTGTAAGATGGGTTATATCGTATCCTCCTATTTTAATGCACCCACCGCTGAGAGGATAAAGGTTTTGAATAAGTGAGACAAGAGTGCTCTTGCCCGAACCGCTTTCGCCTGTAATAGCCGTTATCTCCCCTTCCTTGATTGTAAGACTGAGGGAATTGAATATCAAAGCCTTAGAAGCATATCTGAAAGTTATTTTGTCAAAGCATATGTCTCCGGCCATATCCCTTGTGAACTCCATCCTTTCAGGCAGTTCATCGGTATCAAGGTCAAAGATCTCAAACAGACGATCAGCAGCAATCCTGGCATCCTGAAGTGTCCTGTTGAAATTAATTATACTTACCACCGGACCGGTAAAATATCCTGCTATGGCATAGAACGACAGCAACTGTCCGGTGCTTATATCAGATGAAAGGACATAATGAGCCCCGGTCCATAGGATTACAATGGTGGCAAGCTGCGAGAGCAGTCCCGTCGAGACCGATGAAAAGATGTTATTCAGTCCCGAAGTATAAAGAGTCTCGAGCAGTGAAGTGAATTTTACCTCAGTTTTAAAAGCCGAATAGTCTTCCAGTCCGAACCGTTTGATGGTACCTGCCGCATTGAGCGATTCGACAAACTGGGCCTCAAGGTCTGCACCGCGCTCCATAACCTTGCGTTGGGTCTTTTTGTTAAGGTGATCTGAGATAAAATATATGAGATAATACAATGGAATGACAAGAAGAACTACCAGGGCCAGCCGTGGAAAGAAGGTGAACATAAGTATGAAGGAAACAGCCAGGATGAATATGTTAAGGATCAGATTTATTGCCACATCATTTATGAAAACCCGGATCTTTACGGCATCGCCTATCCTGGAAATTATCTCACCCGTTCTCATGTTATCGAAGAATGCCTGCGGAAGATGAAGCAGATGCTGATAATAACCCAGAATAAGCGAAGCATCTATTCTCTGCCCGGTCTTAAGAACAAAAAAAGATTGAAACAGGCTCAGCAGGCTTCTGAATAGGATAATTAATATCATGGCAATGCCAAGCAGGTTAAGCAGATTTCTGTTACCTCCTGGTATGACATGATCGACCAGCCTTCCTACATATAAGGAAGTGGCCAGGCCAAGTACTGAAAAAAGCAATGCTCCGGTGAGTGCCTGAAGAAGTATTCCACGGTTCGGTTTTATCAGCTGCCAGAGCCTGGTGGTCAGCGGGACTCCCTTTCTGGTTATCCTGAATTTCTCACCCGGGACCAGCAGAACGAGTACCCCTGTCCATCCTTTCCTGAACTCATCATGCTTTACTTTATGGATCCTGCCGTCAACAGGATCCATTATTTCTATATAAGAGCCTGAAGTACCCAGAAGAACAACATAATGAGTAAGTACTTCCTTTACTATTATATGGGCAATAGCCGGTTTTGGAATTTTGAAGAGGCTTTCCCATTCCCCCTTAACGCCTTTGGCAATGAAACCTATTTTTGTTGCTGCCTCTACCAATCCGAATACATTTGTGCCCTTCCTGTCAGTACCGGCGTACTGCCTGATCCTCGAGACCGGAACGCTAAGCCTGTGCCATGCTGCAACAGAAGCCAGACAGGCGGCACCGCAATCGGTTATATCCCTTTGTTTGATTCTTATATTCATCATCGAAGCCCTTAACTGTCAGTAAAAGGATTTAGCCAGTCATCTGTCTTGTCAAGCATAAGTCTCAGCAAAGTTCTCCTGGTCACAATGATCCTGGCATTGAAGCTCATCCCCTTCTTAATCTCAGCCCTGATTCCGCCTTTGCGACAAAGCGATTCGGTAAGGGGCAGACACCTCACCCTGAAACAGGCTTCCGATCCGCTTACAGTGATCATGTCATCGGAGACATCCAGGATTGTCGCATCGAGCAGGCCCCATTCATTATAGTTGAATGCATCTACCTGTATCCTTACCTTCTGATCAGGCCTTATAAGTCCTATATCCGATGGTCTGACATAACAACAGGCGACCAGGCGTCCTTCAGGAGATATCTCAGCAATCTTCTGGTTAACTGCCACAAGGGCACCCTCCCTTAAGCCCGCGCTCATAAGTATCTCGCCTGAAACAGGAGAAGTCACAACCCTGTTGGCTATCTCCTTCTCCCACCTTTCCATTTCGGCAATGAGCTCCCCTTCCCTGATCCTCCTTTCGGCAATATCCGACTGCCATCCGGCTTTATATCTGACAAGTACCTGGTTAAGGTTCTCCTGCTCTGTCCTGAAAGAATAAAGTGAGTTCTCGAATTCATTATCGGGAATCAACTTTTGCGAATGGAGGATGACATTCCGGTCATAAGCCGCCTTGGCAAGACTGTATTGCTGATACCTGATATTTCTCTCCTTCATCATGGCCGAATACTCTGAATAGTATCTCTCAGTACTGAAATCCTCTCTTTTCAGACTGCCACCGGTAAGAGCCGCAGAGGTGAGTTTCTCAAGATCATCAATTGCAAGGTTATTCCCGTTTATCCTTTCCAGGACTGATACCATACTGGCCCTTTCGGCATCTGACTCTATTACCAGAAGGGTATCTCCCTCACTGACTTTCCGGCCGTTGGCAATGGAAGCATATACTATTCGTCCCGGGAACGGTGAACTAATCACCTGCTTTTCGATTTCAGACTGGAAGAATCCCCCTGCCTGAACCGGAACATCTACACTTATAAAAGGAAGAACACCAAGAGAGGCAGCCACTCCTGCAATGATCATCCAGTAAACGATCCTTGTCCTCGTGGATATTCTGAGGAGATAGTTCTCTAGGGTATAGCCGGCCAGATCAGAAGGTAACAGTTCCATTTCCTCTCCGGTTAAAATATTAAGGTTATAAATAAACTAACTTACCATACCACGGTGATCCGGGAGTAAAATCTACGGAACAGGCTTCCTGAATGAATAAGCAGGTTGTCCTGTAAATGCTTCTTTTTATCTTTTGAAAAAGAGACATGAGTTCACACTTTTAAGACGAGACACTCAAATTTAAGAAATATTTTTCTAAATGTGAAAGAAATATCATATTTTTTTAGGATTTCAATATTCTTCCTGCTCTATTTATTATCCCCTGTAAATCTGATATTTGACTAATATATGAATAGAGAAACCTTCCGGAAACAATAAAAAAAGGGCTGTTGCACTGGTGTTTAAACATCATGCAACAGCCCTTCCGGAACAAATTATTCCTGTTCCCCGGAGATAGATCTTTAGTGAAGAAGAGTCACGTTCCCGACCTGCTTATATGGCCTGCCGTCTGAATACTTCCCTTCTACATACCATACATATACTCCCTGCTGGCACAGAGTACCGTTGTAGTAACCGTTCCAGGGGACATTGATATCATGACTTTCAAATATAAGTACCCCCCATCTGTTAAAGACCTGCAGCTTGTAGTCAAGCACCCTGTCCCTGACAGGCGGGAAGAAGAACTGGTCAATCTCAACCCCACCTGTTGGCAGATCGGTACGCTCAATCGGTCCCTCCCTGTTTGGTGTAAACACTGTGGCGAACCTGAGTACTCCGGGAGGATCGACCGTTACAGCCGGAGAAAGGACATACTGGTCGGTACAGCCGTTCTCGGAGTAAGCCCACAGGGTTATGTCGTAAACACCCTCCTCCATATACTTATGGTATGGCTCCTTCATTCTTGATGTATCTCCGTCACCGAAGTCCCATACATAGGAACTTGCACCTTCGCTGAGGTTGAAACATCTTACCCTTTCATCGTTAACAATAACTTTTGTCGGCGTTACCTCAAAATAGGCTTTGGGTGATGGGTAGACATTTACAACCTGCGACTTGTAAGCGGGCCCTCCCGGACCTGTTACTACCAGTTCAATCCTGTATGAGCCCGGAGTGAAGAAGGTATAAGTCGGGTTTTTGGCTGTTGACTGGCTGCCATCGGCAAAATCCCACTTATAGGTTGTCCCTGGCAATTCGGTATTGAGAGAAGTATTGTTTATCTGTATGTAAAGGGGAGCACAACCCGAGGGTATCGAATCGAAATCAGCAACCGGCGGAGGCGGGAATACCGAGACAATCTGGCTTACACTATCGGAACAGGCATCATTCGATACCAGCAGCGTAACGTTGAATTCACCCATTGTGGTATAGTTATGTACAGGACTCTCCTCTGCCGAGGTTGAGCCGTCACCGAATCTCCATAACCAGGTCCATGATCCTTCGTTGGTTTCATTAATAAAGGTCACTGAATTCCCTGAAGCATTGTAGATCTGGGTAGGAGGAAGGGCGCTGAACTGCGGTACCGGAACAGGCAGGATGGTAATCTCATGTGTTTCCTCATCAATACAGTTGTAGAAAGAGGTTGTTGTAAGACGTACTGTGTATGTAACCGGGCTGTCGCTATGGTTTACAAACATATGGCTGGTATTATTTGAGGCATAGCCCGTTGAGAGGTCACCAAAGTCCCAGTAATACCTGCTTGCACCCTGTGTTGATGTAAAGAAGACAGTCTCACCGCTGCAGATAACATCCCTGTCGGGGCTGAAGTCTGCATCGATTCCGGGGTAAACCATTATTGTTGAACTGAAACTTGCATAACATCCTCCCGCCGACATCACCCTAAGGCTCACCTCGTGGTAGCTTATTGAGGCAGGATCATCATTTACAAAGACATGAACAGGATTTGTACTAATTGAATCGAGAGGAGAACCATCGTCAAAATCCCACCACCATTTAACAACTTCATCAAGGTCAGCCTCAAAGGTGACAGGCAACGGAGTACATCCGAAGTCAGCATCATGGGTGAACATGGCTGAAGGTGAATCAACTGTTACTGTTACATCTCCAGTTGCAGTACACCCGTTGCTGTCCTGAACGCGGTAATTAAGATAATAGTCTCCCGGAACAAGAGTGTTGAAAACAGGGTTAGCATCTACATAACTGCTGAGAGGCCCTACATCACCGGTCCATCTGTGACTTGTGAATACACCCGAGCCTCCCGATGGATTTCCGTTAAGTATATTGTCCTCTCCTCCGCAGGCAAACACCGGATCTTCAGTAAAGCTTACAACCGGGTTTGCATTTATGGTAAGAGCTACTTCATCAGTATAAACAACCGCACACGATGTTATGAAAGCAAGCCTGTACCTGTATCCGTCATAGCTAAGAGGCACATTCATTATATTAAGCTGCTGCGACCTGGCTCCAAGATAAGGGGCTTCATCTGTAACATCGGTCCATACCCCGCCTGTGTTGACCTGCCATTGGAGGCTTGTGTAGTTTGTCCCACTTGCATTAAGCTGAATATTGCCTCCTTCACATATAGGATCAACCTCAGGCTGCCGTGTTACAAGCGGAGGATTGAGTACCCTCATTACAGCAAACCCTGTGTATACCGGAACCCCGCAATCACCGTCGGCAATGGCCCTGAAGACCCAGGGGGTGGCAGAGAAGGGAGGATTGATCACAGTCAGTGAATTTGTTGCAGCACCGCTGAACAGAATCCCATCATCAGTAACAGGAGTAAATCCTGTTCCCCTGTTGACGAACCATTGCCAGGTTATTCCATCGCCTGTGGCATCTGCTTCCATTATGGCATTCTGACCCAGACAAATAACAGTATCTTTAGGATGCAGGGTTAATTCAGGTGCTGTATTGACCCTGAAAACAGCTTCATCAGATTCCACTTCTATACCGCACCCTGAAACAACAACCTTGTAAACAAAACCATCCATCTCTCTTAATGAAGTGAATATCAAGAGGTTGTTTGAATTTGCGCCAAAATATGTACCTCCGTCTTCAACCATGTCGTATCCGTTACCATCATTTACCCACCACTGGTAGGTCAGGTTACTGCCAGTTGCTGTAACACTGAAGGCTGCAAAAGAGAATTCACATACATCAGGAGAAGGTATGAAGGATGTTATCGAAGGAAGCGCGCTTACCTCAACTATTGCTTCACCACTTACATTTGGTGAAGGGGAGCTTACTTCACAACTGTTAGCATCGCTGACTCTGACAAGCCTGTAGGTAGTGGTCAAAGCAGGAGTGACAATTATCGGATCACCGCTGGTATAATTACCTATAGTAATACCCGGCTCAATTTCAATTTCAAAGGGACCGGTACCGGCCAGCATATCAACGTTGAGAACTGCACTTTCGCCGGGACATATTATTGCGCCGCCCCTGAGAACTGCAATCGGCCTGGGATTAACCACGATCTCAACTACATTGCTGTATACAGGCTGACAGAAACCTGAAGTGACCATCCTGCGGTAATAAAGTGTGCCCGTTGCCGCTTCGGCTGGTGTATAATCAGGACCGGTTGCACCGGCTATGCTTATGAAGGGCTCGCTTCCCGTTATGGAATACTGCCACTGGTACCTGTAATCAGCAGGCTGGGGCCCACCTGATGGTCCTGAGAGTTCTTCGATCATCTCAGGCATTTCCCCGTAACAAAGAACCTGGTTATCGGCTATTGAACCGGGAAGGAGAGCTGAAGGCTGTGTAAGAATTACCGAGGCCTCAGCAATACACCCTTTGGAATCGGTTACCCTGAAGCTGACCGTTCCGCTGCCTGCTCCGAAGAATACCTGGGTGTTGTACCCCTGAACCGGAATCGTTGCCAGTGCGGAATTTTCAAGTTCAGTAAAGGTATAACCCGGTGTTCCGCCTGTTGCATAAAAGGTCCCCATCCCATCATTGTCGTTATAGCAATCGAGAACCACATCCGGTGTGGCTGTGAGGGTCAGTACAGGCGGTTCCGTTATCATTACAGGCAGGGTAACAGTACAACCCCTGGCATCATGAACCAGCAGAGAGTAAGAACCTGCCGTAAGCCCCGTGAAGGTACCCGACGACTGCCAGTCTGTTCCGTTTATGCTGAATTCGTACGGAGCAGTTCCTGATCCGGCTGAGACGGTTGCTGTAACGGCGCCGTTATTGCCACCGTTGCACGACACGTTTGTGGTCCCTGTTATCGTGGCCATAAGCTGAACGGGCTGTGTTATAACAACAGGCACGCTAATCAGGCAGTTGTTTATGTCTCTTACAAGAATAGTATAAGGCATGGCCGTCAGACCCGTGAATGTTCCGTTATCCTGCCAGGTACTTCCTCCGTCTTTTGAAAAGACATAGGGCTCTGTTCCTGTTCCGGCAGTGACTGTCACAGTGACTGCACCGCTTGCTTCTCCGAAACAACCTACATCTGTCTTTGAGGTAACAGTGGCTTCGAGGGCCTGAGGTTCTTCCAGAACGACAACATCTGTTATACTGCAGCCGTTCATATCCATAACCCTCACGTAATAGTCACCTGCAGCCAGGTTTATGGCAACAGCACCCATCTGACCTATGGGTACACTGAAGAGCGGATCGCTGTACCAGGTATAGAAATAAATGCCTGTTCCTCCTGTTACCACTGCCTCAGCCCTTCCGTCTGAAGCTCCGGCACAGCTTATATCCCTTCCGTTATAATCACTTATAACATTCACATCAAGAGTCAGAGCATCAGGCATTGATATGGTAACAGGAAGAATTGAAGCAGTACAGCCGTTCTCATCGGTAACCGTCAGATTGTATGTCCCGGCAGTTATACCGGTCAGGTTCCGGGTTGTGGCTGAAAAGCTGTTTCCGAGATAATCCACTCCTGTCCAGTCATAATAATATCCGCCCGAAGGCATGGTCCCACCGGTAACACTTACACTTATGGTTCCTGTTGATTCTCCAAAGCAGAGTACATCTGTTTGTGATATTACCGATACGTTAAGGACAGGGGGCTGTGTTATGTTTACTGCAGGAAGTGTTACGCTGCAGTTATTTGCATCAGTGACAGTAAGCATATAGGTTCCGGCCTTCATATCTTCAAGGTCCTCTGTGTTTCCGGTAAAGACATTCCCGGAATAATCCATACCCGTCCAGCTGAACAGATATCCTCCGGCCGGTACTGTACCTCCTGTGACTGTGATATCGACCGCTCCGGTAGATTCGTCAAAACATTCAACGTTTGTTATACTTTCAGTGACGACGGTAAGTTCAACCGGCTGTGTAATGGTTACAGGAGGAAGCACGGCACTGCAGCCATTGGCATCCCTTACAGTTAAACTGTAGGTTCCTGCTTTAAGTGCAGACAGATCCTCAACAAAACTGTTAAAGGTCATTCCCTGGAAGGTGGTACCTGTCCAGGTAAAATAATAACCTTCCGACGGCATCACTCCTCCGCTTACAGTAATCTGTATCTCTCCCGTTGATTCGTTGAAACATAAAACATTGGTAACATCATCGAGTGAGATGACTAGTTCGGGAGGCTGGCTGACAATGATATCAGCAAGGACTGCCTGGCAACTATTTGCATCTGTGACCCTTACCGAATAAGTGCCGGCCCTTAACCCTGTAAGGTTTTTCTGGGTGCTGCTGAAGGTGTTGCCGAGATAATCAGTACCGGACCATTCATAAAGATATCCTCCTGCCGGTATTGTGCCTCCGGATGAATTAATACTTATGGTACCACCAGACCCGCCGAAGCAGAATACATCTGTTTTGGATACAAGCGATACAATAAGTTCAGGGGGTTGTGAAACAGTAAGCGCCGGGAGTGAGATAATACAGGCATGATTCGCTGCATCCCTGACCCTGATGGTATAGGATCCTGCAGTAAGGTCGGCAAATATTCCTGAAGATATCCAGTTACTATCACCATTCAATTCATATTCCAGATTGCCCGAACCGCCGCCTGCAGTTACCGTTATCTCCCCGTCATTTCCTCCATAGCATGAGATAGTTGCCGTTACGGAAGCAGATCCGGTGATCTGAGGTGGCTGGCTGATAGTAACCTGGCCGGTAGCCTGGCACCCGTTGCTGTCAGTAACCCTTACATACCAGGTACCCGCAGTCAGGTTCTGAACTTCATCAGCCGTTGCCCCTGCTATTGGATTGATCATGAAAGAATCATAATACCACTGGTACGTGTAACCTGGTGTTCCACCGGTTGCCACCACCCTGGCTGCCCCATCATCTGATCCGTAACAGTCAATAGTCCCGGTAACCGA
>JAVEZD010000083.1:0-8938 GCA_034003165.1 Bacteroidales bacterium
AAAATGAGAAATGTCCGGAGCACTGGTCAAGGAAAAAGGAACTCTTAAGTTCATTTTCTTACATCACAGGAACTGAAGGCTTAATTCTCATGATAAGGGCTTAAGATCAGGTTAAGATCATCAATCGTGGCAGGGTAGTCCTGATAAAGATAGATTAAACAAATGCTTTAATGTAAGTATTTGGACGTTTGGTCAAAAAAGTTATTTGTATTAGAGAATTAGAATTTAATTTTAGTGCAGTTAATTAGTGTTTTGTATTGTGCAAGCCTGTTAGTAGTATTGCCTGAATCATAGACAAATAACACCTTGTCAGTCAGGACATCTAATGTTTATTACTGGTTGATAACTTTTTATCCGGCTTTGGTTAGGAATGATGCCGGAATAGGAATTGTCACCTCTGCTTGACAGTAAAACAAGGTACTTGATAGAAAGTTCGGAAAATATTGCATTCTCATTGTTCAAAGCTTTATACAGCTATGTAAAGAGCTTTGCCTGTTTGCGTTCGGCGAGGAAGCTGAGGGTGTTGCTGGTGGTGGCAGGGTTGTGGATGGGGGGAGTTGGTGTGTGGGGGCAGTGCGATGTAATTACCGCAGGTGTTACGATCTGCCAGGGTGGAAGCGGGACCCTTTCAGCTTCTTCCTGCCCTTCAGTGGATTCAGCTACAGATGGGCCAAGGTTTGCTGGTAACGGTACAACAGGCGGAAGCGGAGCAGCATGGTCTAATCCTGGCAGGGTGACTGCGAATGATAATTCTTATTCATCCGCTTCACTTTTTAGTGCTTTTGGAAACTCAGGAACCACCCAGGTTTTAAGTGCTACGCAATTTGGTTTCAGTATCCCGGCGGATGCAACAATAACTGGGATCCAGGTTATAGTTGGCCGCTTATCATCAAGCAATGCAACTGTACAGGACAACCAGGTCCAGCTGATCAGAAATGGAACCATCGTTGGCAATAACCTGGGACTAACTTCGGCAAACTGGCCGGCAACTGAAACCCCACAAACATACGGATCAGCAAATGAAATGTGGGGGACAAGCTGGACCCCAGCTGAAATCAATGCAGGAAATTTTGGAGTTGCCCTCGCAGCGGATATTAGTGTTCCGGGTTGGTTTACAACAGGGTATGCTAATGTTGACTTTATCCAGGTCAGCGTTACATACACTCTTCCTGTCGAAATAAGCTGGTACACGGCTGCCTCAGGGGGTACAGTGGTTCAGACCGGTTCGTCTTTCAACCCTGTCGGAGACGCAGAAGTAATTGCACAGGGAAGTATTTATGCCGATCTTACAAATACAAATACACCCGGAACATACACATTCTGGGCTGAATGTGCGAGCGATCCGGGTTGCCGTACTGCTGCCCAGTTTATAATTCTTCCTTTACCGGTTACGACAATAAGTGGACCGACTCCTGTTTGTTCTGGCACAACCGGAAACATCTATACAACTGAATCCGGCATGACAGGTTATACATGGTCGGTGTCTACGGGAGGAACTATAACTGCTGGTCAGAATACGAATCAGGCCACAATTACCTGGAGTACGGCTGGCAGCCAGACTGTCAGCATACGTTATACCGGAACAAACGGCTGCACTTCCAGCATAGTTTCCTACCCTGTAACCGTCACAGCGGTGCCAACGGCAACGATAACCTACTCAGGCAATCCGTTTTGCACATCTGTAAGTACTCCTCAGAACGTAACTTTATCAGGGACAGGCGCATATGCAGGTGGTGCTTATACATCATCTCCGGAAGGATTAACCCTTGATCCGGTCTCAGGAACCATTACTCCTTCCACCAGTACGCCGGGAACTTACACTGTGACCTATACAATACCTGCATCAGGAGGATGCGCGGCAATACCTGTGACAACAAATGCAACTATTACCGCTTTGCCGACAGCAACGATAAGCTATTCAGGCAATCCGTTTTGTACCTCTGTAATTGGCCCTCAAGATGTATCTTTCTCAGGTACAGGTGCTTATACCGGAGGCACCTTCACATCATTACCGACTGGATTGACAATCAATTCCAGTACAGGAGCCGTTACCCCTTCCACCAGCACACCGGGAGTATACACTGTCACTTATACAATATCTGCATCCGGCGGCTGCGATGTAGTTGAAGTTCACACCACAGTTACAATAACACTTCTCCCGGCCGCGACAATCAGTTATACAGGTAATCCATTCTGTACATCAGTGACAACAGCACGTCAGGTTACACGTACAGGGTCCGGAGGAGGAACGTACAGCGCCGATCCAGCCGGATTATCACTTAACGCCTCCACCGGGGCCATTATTCCTTCCTCCAGTGCACCTGGAACTTACACTGTAACTTATACAATACCTGCATCAGGAGGATGCAGTGAAGTTATCGTCACGACCAATGTAACAATAACCGCAATACCATCCGCAACAATTAGCTACCTGGGCACCCCATACTGTTCGGATGAAGGGATCATCTCGGTTACGATTATCGGTACCCCCGGGGGTGTATATTCTTCTTCTCCATCAGGATTATCAATAAATTCCAGTACAGGGGAAATAAACACGGGAACAAGCACTCCGGGAAACTACCAGGTCTTTTATGATATTGCTGCCGGAGGTGGTTGCGCACCATTCTCCACTTCAACAACATTGACTATCAGTCAGTTGCCCGTTGCCACATTTACTTATCCGGAACCTGCTTACTGCCAGAATTCAACAGATCCCCTGCCTGTCTTTTCAGGAGGCGGAGTAGCCGGGACTTTCAGCTCTTTACCTGCAGGTCTGGTCTTCTTAAGTACGTCAACGGGTGAAGTGGATCTTTCTGCCAGCGCCCCCGGTACCTATAACATAACAAATACAATTCCTGCATCCGGAGGTTGTCCGCTTGTCACATACACCGACGAAATAACAATTACAGCCCTTCCGACAGCTTCCATCTCCTATCCTTTAGATGAATATTGTAACGACGCCGGTATAGTGGATGTTATACTTACAGGAACCTCAGGCGGCAACTACTCCGCCAACCCTGCAGGACTTTCAATTGATCCGGTCACAGGAAACATTAATACAAATACAAGCACTCCTGGAGCGACTTATTCAATCACATACAGGATCCCTGCGTCGGGCGGTTGTCCTGAAGTCAGTGCAACAACACAGGTAACAATAAACGGAGTACCTCTTGCAGAGACAGGTCCTGAAAGATCGATATGCACAGGTGCAACAACACAGCTTGGAGTCAGTCCCGTGCCAGGAAACACCTATTTATGGACCTCAGTTCCCGAAGATCCCGAACTTGATACCGATAGTTCAAATCCATCGGTCAGACCAGCAGAAACAACAACATACACCCTTACAGAAACCACTCCTTCAGGATGTAGCAGGACAAACAGCGTAACAGTGACAGCCAACCAGATAATTACAGTCACTGTGAACACGACATCCCAGTCGATATGCCCGTCAACCAGCACAAACATCACGATGTCGAGCAATATAATCGGGACTCTTTTCACATGGACAGCAGAGATAGTCACACCACCATCAGGTGGTACATTATCGGGTTTCAGCGATTGTTCAACATCCTGCGGCAATTCAATCATACAAACATTAAACAACACGGGAAGCACCTCAGGTGTTATCAGATACACAATAACTGCTATTGCAGACGAATGCGCAAACTGGCTGACAACAGTTGATGTCACAGTATTTCCGGCTCCCGCCACACCGACAATTGATCCCGATGGTCCGGTTATATTCTGTGACGGAGGCAGCGTCACCCTGACCTCTTCAACGGGAGTAAGCTATCTGTGGAGTAATGGTGCAACCACCCAAAGTATTAACGCGGCAACGTCAGGTTCGTATACCGTAACAGTGACCGATGCGAACGGATGCAGTGCCACTTCCCTTCCGACAGTCGTAACAGTCAATCCTTTGCCTGTTGTTACAATCTCAGCTGACGGTCCGACAACATTCTGCCAGGGTGAAGACGTTATTCTCACATCATCGGCCGGAAACAGCTATCTCTGGAGCACCGGTGCCACAACACAATCGATCACCGTTACATCGTCAGGTTCTTATAGTGTGGTCTTAACCGACACCAACGGTTGTTCTGCGACTTCCGATCCGGTTGCTGTAACAGTACATCCCTTACCCGATGTGCCTGTTATCACTCCCGGCGGCCCCGTAATTTTCTGTGAGGGTGGAAATGTTGTTCTTACTTCATCTCCGGCAGCAAGCTATCTGTGGAATACAGGTGCAACCACCCAGTCGGTAATTGTAAATACGACAGGATCATATTCAGTCACAATAACAGATACCAACGGTTGCTCTTCCACTTCAGCAGTTACAGAGATAACAGTAAATCCTCTGCCAACGGCTTTAATAACGCCGGATGGACCGACTACTTTCTGCGTGGGGGATGATGTTATTCTTACATCGGCTCCCGGAGCAGCTTACCTCTGGAGCAATTCTGAAACAACACAGTCAATAACCGTTATAGCTTCCGGTACTTTTTCCGTTACGCTGACAGATGCTAACGGATGCTCAGCGAGCTCCCAGCCCATTTCCGTGACAGTTCATCCGAGGCCTGTGGCGACGATCACTCCCGGAGGCCCAACTACATTCTGTCAGGGAGAAAGTGTTGTGCTTGCATCATCTTCCGCTTCAAGCTATTTATGGAGTAATGGTGCAACCACACAGTCAGTCACTATCTCGGAAACCGGGAACTATACAGTCACGATTACGGACGGCAATGGTTGCACGGATATTTCTGATCCGGTTGGTGTTACTGTCAATCCACTGCCTCCCGTACCAATCATCACACCTGACGGACCGACAACTTTTTGCGAGGGTCTGAGCGTTACGCTTGGTTCATCGGCATCAACTGGCAATCAATGGTATCTGGACGGAACCATTATTCCGGGTGCAACAAGCCAGAGCTATACAGCATCCGCAGCGGGAACATATTCCGTAACAGTTACTGATGCTAATGGCTGTCATTCAACATCAACAGGTGTTATTGTAACAATAATACCCAGACCTGTCGGATCAGCCCTGCCGCAAGCCATTTGCAGCGGCAGTACGACAAGCATTGAGCTTAATTCAAACATACCGGGCACGACATTTACATGGACTGCTGCACAACTATCTGGCGGAACCGTCGACGGAGAAAGCAGCTGCGCAACCACCTGCGGAACAACAATTGCTCAGACGCTGACAAACCAGACGATGGGAACCAGGACAAGCCCGGGAGCAGGTACTCCGGGAGTGATAAGATATACTGTCGTCCCTGTTGCAAACGGATGCACAGGGTTGCAATTTACGGTTGATGCAACTGTAAATCCCATTCCCTACTCATATCCCATCACCTTCCATTCACAGTACGACCAAAGATACCTGGAGATATGTGATGGGATGGATGTTTATTCAGAAAATGACCTGGATGTCCTGTATACTTTCCCGCCTGTAGTTGGCAGTCCCAACCAATTTCCTGCTCCTTTTTGGTTAGGACTTCCATACAATAATCCGCCTCTTACACCTCAG
Source organism: Bacteroidales bacterium (assembly GCA_034003165.1). Lineage (GTDB taxonomy): Bacteria > Bacteroidota > Bacteroidia > Bacteroidales > VadinHA17 > LD21. The sequence goes on from JAVEZD010000083.1 coordinate 5,531, forward strand.
TGGCAATATTCGTTTGCTCCGACAGGGCAGCCCTGGATAAATATCCCGGCTCCGGGAGCACTCACAGAATACTATCAGTATGATTTTCCACCGGTCCCTCCACCATCGGTTTTCAGTCCAATAGGTCATTATTATTTCAGGTTTATGCTCACTAATGTCTATGGTTGCAGTTCTGTGAGCTACACCATTGACATGGAAGTGACATCCACACTCACAATTGAAGCTGGTGATCCTATCATAGTATGCCAGTCGGGGAATCCGGCAGCTATTCCGCTCACAAATGCAATGATAGGAGGAACGGAATCAAATCCTTCGCAGGACAGGGGTGGAACATGGTCAATTGCCTCAGGCGGCGGGACTTTAAGTAATTACGGATTTGTACCGAATAATACAAATCCTTATGCAATTGCGCAGGTAACTTATACCCCTGAACCTTTGTTCACAGGCACAGTCACTCTTGTTCTGACCTCCGTTGATCCTGACGGGAACGGAGAATGCCAGCCTCTTACTGATATACGGACCATTGAAGTGATCCAGGCGCCCATAATAAACAATCCGGGAACAGCGCTTGAATGCAGCGGGCTGCCTACAAATATAGTCTTGACATCCTCAATACCCAGCACTTATTCGTGGACAATCGGAGCTATCACGGGAGGGATTTCCGGGGCAAGCCCCGGATCAGGTCCGGTTATTAACCAGATACTTCTCAATCCGGGCAGTACACCGGGTACAGTGGAGTATATTGTCACACCCACCCCGATCAACCCGGGCAGCTGTAATTCAATACCGGCATCGATAATTGTCACCGTAAATCCCAGACCTGAAACGACAGGTGTGACAATTTGTCCCGGAGGAAGCGGCGCTCTTTCGTCGACCACAGTTTGTTCACCCTCGACAGGGTCATCCGTTGCATCAGGTTCAGGAGGCACTTCCAATTCAACCAGTTGGGGAGGTTCCGGTAATTCAGACATAACCATTTATTTACCATCTCTTCCTTCCGGGGCTGTTGTTACGGGTACAAACATCACAATATCCTACACATCTTACGGCTCCTCCTGGAGGTCTGAATTAAGGGTCAGGGTTACATCCCCTCTCGGAATACAACAAACTATTGCACCCTCGACTCAAAACAGCCCGGGGTCAGTATCAAATGTGCCACTTGGTACCTGGGGCAACAATGATCCAACAGGGAACTGGCTCTTTGAATTCCGGGAAACGTCAAATGATTGGGTTAACCCGGATGCTGCAATTACTAATATCACAATAACAGTTAATTACACACTGCCGGGATCACTAGACTGGTACACTGTACCATCGGGCGGGACACCAATAGGGTCGGGGGCGGAATTCAGTCCTGTAGGTGTACCCGGATCTGGATTGCCTGATACAAACACACCCGGAACATGGACATATTATCTTGAATGTTCCAGGTTGCCCGGCTGCCGCACCTCCGCTGATTTTGTAATAAGTCCGCCGGCAGATTGTATTATCACCGGGGCTTCCGGAGTATGCCCGGGCTCCACGGATAATATTTACACCGGTCCGGAAGGAATGAGCACATATGCATGGACGATATCAGGGAACGGAACAATAACAGGGCCGGCAAACCAGCGATCGGTTACTGTATCAAGCGGAAATAGCTGTGGGACTCCCATCACCCTGTTGCTTGCAGTCACAAATCCCGAAGGATGCAACGGCTCTTGTGAGACAACAGTTCTGGTTGAAGATACAGAGGATCCAGAAATTTCCTGCAGGATCACTGAACCTCAGGCAGTTCTTGTTAATACAGGAAATACTTATGTCCACAGCGGAACCGGATGGGATGCCGGCGCAACAGATAATTGTCCTGTTCCACCTGAGATCACATATTTAATGACCGGAAGCTCGGCCGGTTCGGGGACCAGTCTGGACGGAGCTGTGTTCAACGAAGGCGTTACGACAGTGACGTGGACGGCTACCGATTTATGTGACAATCAAGCTATTTGCACGTTTACGGTTACAGTAAATGGTGATGCAGATGTCGCTGTTACAAAGACAGGTTCGGCTGAACCTGCAATCGCCGGGCAAGAGCTGGTCTACACAATTACTGTGACCAATGCAGATAATCAGTCGTTTGCAGAGGATGTTGTTATAACTGATGACGTATCAGGAATCTTTTCATCTCCTGAATTTGCTGCCATGCCCGGAGGGCCGTGGAGTGCATGGACAGGCAGTTATCCTGTACCGGGGACTATTCCTGTTGGTGAATCTGTAAGTATATATATAAGAGGTATAGTCCAGTGCGAAGAGATTACCAACACAGTAACGATAACAAGTTCAAACGATAACAATCCGGACAATGATGAGGCGACCCTTGTGACGAGTGTTGAGGACCGGGGCTATCCAACTTTCACTTATCGACCAGCACCTTCTGCACTTTGCAGTGACGATGCAGGAGTGTATATCCATTCCGGCACCTCGTGGGATGCAACTGCCGATGATTACTGCGGTATTGAAAGTCTTACCTATGAACTTACCGGAGCCACCATGGGGACAGGTTCGACTCTTGACGGAGTGACTTTCAATTCCGGGATAACGAATGTAACATGGACGGCTACTGATCCTTCAGGCAATTATATTACTTATGGTTTTTGTGTTGCAGTCAGTTCAATTGCGGGACCGGATGGAGTATGTCCCGGCTCATTGAATACATATATTGCGCCAGCAGGCATGACAGCTTACACTTGGTCAGTAACGTCGCCGGCTTCCATTGTGGGCCCGAACAATGGAGGATCAGTTCAGATAAGGGCGCCCTCCTCCTGCACAACATATACGGTAACTCTTACCACTAACAGTCTGTGCGGTAGTGTTATGTGCTCGGAGGAGTTTGGGGCGGTGGATAACGAAGCTCCTGAGTGGGTTGAAGATGCTGGTGCTCTTGACGCTGCTCTTGACTGCGACGACCAGACTGCTATTGATGCCGCTCTCGCTGCTGAGCCTACGGCAACTGACAACTGCTCTGACTACACTATTGAAGAAGTATTGCCATACACAACGACTCCGGGTACTTGTGACGGCAACTACACTATAACACGTACCTGGACTCTGGTAGATGAGTGCGGCAACGCTGCCGGTAATTTCACCCAGACTATTACGGTTTCCGATAACGAAGCTCCTGAGTGGGTTGAAGATGCTGGTGCTCTTGACGCTGCTCTTGACTGCGACGACCAGACTGCTATTGATGCCGCTCTCGCTGCTGAGCCTACGGCAACTGACAACTGCTCTGACTACACTATTGAAGAAGTATTGCCATACACAACGACTCCGGGTACTTGTGACGGCAACTACACTATAACACGTACCTGGACTCTGGTAGATGAGTGCGGCAACGCTGCCGGTAATTTCACCCAGACTATTACGGTTTCCGAT
>JAVEZD010000083.1:8948-9677 GCA_034003165.1 Bacteroidales bacterium
AGTATTGCCATACACAACGACTCCGGGTACTTGTGACGGCAACTACACTATAACACGTACCTGGACTCTGGTAGATGAGTGCGGCAACGCTGCCGGTAATTTCACCCAGACTATTACGGTTTCCGATTTGGTTGCTTCGACAATAACATGCCTACAAGATCTATCATTCTGTGAAATCCCAACAAATTCATACACAATACCTATATTAACTGTAACAGATAATTGTAGTGCAACATTAGAAATAGATTACCAAATAAGTGGAGTAACAAACCGTAATGGAACTGGAAATGATGCAAGTGGAATATTTAATGTAGGTACTTCTACTATATCATGGACAGTCACTGATGATTGTGGTAATAGCTCTAATTGTTCAACTGTTATTACAATTGAAGATAGGGTCACTCCTACTTTCCAACAACTAGGCCCATACTGTATTGGAGCTGTTCCTGAAGAGCTACCTTTAACTTCTTTAAACACTATTACAGGTACATGGAATCCTGCAATAATAACAACGACAAATGCTGGATCAACAGTCTATACTTTCACACCAACAACTGGACTTTGTGCCACCGCTACACAAATGACTATTGTGGTTAATACATTGCCGGTGGTAACGATCAACTCTCCTGTGGCATGCGAAGGTACTGACGCTATTTTAACTGCTACTCCTGAGTCCGCCGGTGACTATACTTTCACATGGACCGTACCGGCTACGGCTACAGATCCTGG
>JAVEZD010000084.1:0-6305 GCA_034003165.1 Bacteroidales bacterium
GATGAAACCCGCATGTATTTGAATACAAAAACACAATATTATAATAATCACCTGCATGCGGGTTCCATCATACCATTAAAATCAATTATTATATGATGAAACCCACATGTATTGCAGACACAAACACGTATGTATATAATTTTCAGACATGTGGGTTCCATCAGACCATTAAAATAAAAATTATATACTGATGAAAAGATCTGATTTTCCGGCCCGGCGTAGCCTTGGATTATTAATTGATCCCGACAGGATAACAGGCAACGACCTGCCTGTACTTATGAAAATAGCCTCTGAAGCCCGTCCCGACTATATCCTGGCAGGTGGCAGCCTTACTTTCAATGATACCAATCTTCTTATAGGCGAGATCAAAAAGCTAAGCAGCATACCAGTGGTCCTTTTCCCGGGAAACCTGCTTCAGATGAGCAAGAAAGCCGACCTTATCCTTCTTCTTTCATTAATCTCCGGACGAAATCCTGAATTGCTTATAGGAAATCATGTGATTGCCGCTCCCTACCTGGCAGAAGTAAGGGAAAAACTGGTTCCCACAGGATATATCCTGGTGGGTTGCGGCTCCAGAACCTCAGTCGAATATATGAGCCAGACAGTCGCAATACCTCCCGACAAAGAGGAGCTGGTTATTGCAACGGCGCTTGCGGGAGAGATGCTGGGACTGGGAATGATCTATCTCGAGGGAGGAAGCGGGGCCAAGTCATGCATTCCACCCGCCCTTATCTCTTCTGTCAGAAGAAATATCTCCGTACCACTTGCTGTAGGAGGTGGTCTGAGAAACGGGAAGGACATAGAAAATGCCTATTCGGCTGGCGCCGACCTTGTTATTATCGGTAACGGCTGTGAGGAAGACCCTGATTTTCTGAGAGAAGCCTGCAGAGTCAGGGATCGCCTTAGTTAAAACACAGAATCCTCTTTCCTACCTGAACAACTCATACATGGGCTCACCCGTGCACGCATTGGGGTAAGGAATCCTGCATAAGGCCGAAAGCGTGGAGGCAATATCTGTAATATTTACCTTCCTGTTTACCACCGATCTGTTCACACTCCATCCATACCATATAAGCGGCACATGAGTGTCATATTCATAAGGTGAATTATGATTTGTCACCTGGTCACCAATCCTTTCTATCCATCCCGGATTCAGTATGACAATTACATCACCCGAACGCTGTGGACTGAAATTATTGACAATCTTTCTCAAATTCCCGTTGCCAAAATCATTGGCTTCAAATGCAGAATAGGGATAGGCCGCAGCAACCCCTGTAAACTGAATCAGAAAACGGGCAACCTTTTTCTGAATCTCTTCAAGAGCTATCCTCGAATCCTCAATCAAAGTCCTGTTAAGAAAAATCTGCCCTTCATTGTAACCCTTTACCCAGTCACCCTCACCATAAACGGCATTCATGTAACTCCTGAGCAGCTGAAGAGCCTGATTCTGCCTGAAATAACCTGATGGGATCCTGTGACTCTCAAGCACGGGGGGTAATTCAGATACACCATGTGCAGAAGTGAAATATATAAGTACATTCCTCTTGCCAAGCTTCTCTGTAAGATATGTAAGCAAAGTCTCTATATTCCTGTCGAGTCTTAGAAAGGCATCGGCTGTCTCAACTGACGAGGGTCCAAAACGATGCCCTATATAATCAAGCGACGAATAACATATCGACAGATAGTCGGTTATATCATCAATCCCTAATTCTTCCTTTTCAATAAGCCTCATGGCAAACTCTGTTGTGAGACGGTCTGAAGCAGGTCCTTCCCTGAAAAGGGTGAAGTCGGGACGGTCATTCCGGCCCTGTTTCTGCCCAATCTTCGTGAAATCATACGGGAAATAATTAAGCCCGTTGAAACCGGTTTCATATTTATTTGAATCGGGAAGACAGTCGGCATAGAATTCAGTAGACCTCAGCAGAGTCCAGGGTTCAGACAAATAATCATAAGCATAACGCATCGAATTAAAATCATTAACCCATACAGGCAGGGTATTCATGTAGTATGTCGACGACATCCATGTGCCTGATATATTGTCGAACCAGAAAGCTCCGTTGGCTGCATGACCCGCGGAGAGGATGGCAGCACTTTCTTTCATCCCAACCCCGAAGATCTTTGAACGTCCTCCCGTTGATATCCTTAGCTCATCTGAAAAGGTTGAAGCCTGAAGGTTCACAGGAGAATGGAGCCCGGCTTCATAACTGCCGCCGACAGGATTAACACTGATATCACCGGTGCAATAAATAAGTTCATTTTTAAGTGGAACATACCAACTGTCGGATGTAATACCATGATAAGCAGGCTCAGTTCCGGTGGCAATAGTGGCAAAACCGGGTGCTGCCTGGGTAAGCATATACTCATAAGAGGCATTTCTGAAATAGGTTCCTTCATTAAGAAACCTCTTAATGCCGTTCTCTGATAACCTGTCCCTGAACTTCTCAACCAGATCAAACCGTAACTGTTCAACCACAATACCTATTACTAGCTTTGGCCTGTCAGGAGGAAGGTATGCACCCTGCCCCGAAAGACTTTCTGAAAAACAAAATATAATAATCAGAATTTTACCTGCCCTTGCTGCAATTGCCAATTTCTTCATATGATTAACGATGTGCCTTAATATTTCAAAAATGAATACAACAAAGGGCAAAAGTAATTTTTTTAAAATTAGATGCAAGAAGATTCGGCTAATTCATAGTGCCCATCATGGGGCCCTGGCAATAACGAATACGGCCTCCGATGACAATCCTTTTGCCTTGTTGGTAAACCTTATTATGTATACTCCCCTCCTTAACCTGCTGATGTCAGTCGTTAAAGGATAATCACCCGAGACTACAGTTTCATATTCAATCTCCTTATTGCCTGAAACTGAAAAGATTGCGACCCTTAACTCTCCCCTCAGTGCAGAAGGCAATACAGCCTTAATATATGTTGAAGCGGGATTGGGATAAAGAAAAGGCTTTTCATGATCAAGGGTATCCACCCTGTTGAGCAGAGGATACATCTCAACTTCGAGGTCGGTCTTTTCATTGAGGAGGCTTGTCACCGTGATCACAGTATCCCTGTATCCCATGGCTGCAAATTTCAACGACCACGAACCCGGTGCTATCATCCTTATAAAACGTCCTGTGAGAGTGTCGGACTCAATATGTGAGTTATCCATGTCATGATTGTCAATCACAACTGAGGCAACAAGTGGTAAGCCTGTGATCCTGTCACTTATCCTTCCGTGTATTCCGGTCATGGCATTTCGAAGGTAAGCTTCCACAGACCTGTAATTTGATTCCCAGATATAACCAAGCTGGTCAACCGGCGTGACATAGCTCTTGTGCAACTCAATAGTAACCTCACGCCCCCCCAGTTCCCATGTAACGAAATCCTGCCTGCCTCCGTAGACCTTATACCACTGATAGCCGTTCGTTATCCCGTCGTCGAGATCTGTCATATAGCCCGGCTCACTGTAAAAATGGACAGTATCCACATATTTTCTGCTTATTGTCCTGAACCATTGATCATCAGGATGAAGCCTCTCCCATCTGTCCCACGGATAGTTGATAACTTCGGCACCTGAATGCATATTGGCCGAGAGCACAAAACTCCTTTCCTTCAGAAAGTCGATCATAGCAGCTGTCTCCTTCTGAATTTCGGTAGTCTGCGATACCGGGTCGGGGAAATTACGGTTCAGGTCGTACCCGTTTGCATTGAACCGCACGGGAAGGATTATCTCATCTCCGTCGCCATATGTGCCATCGGGATTGGCCAGAGGATTGATCCATATCTCCAGTTCGTCGACCAGACTGCCTGTATCTTCATTCATCTGGTAGTTTTCAAGAAGATGGGAGGCGAACCTCAGAAGGAGGATAAATCCGGCTGTCTCATCGCCATGTATGGTTGAAGTAAGAAACACTTCAGGTTCATCTTCGTCAATACCGGCATTATCCGAAATCTTAAGCACATAGATTGCCCTGCCCCTTACACTGATTCCAATGGTGTCGAGGCAACATAGATCAGGATAGCTGTCGCATAAGTAATGGAGTATCGAATCATACTGCTGCCACGTGGGATAACTTTGCCACTCCATAGCTTTTTCCGTGGATTCTGCAGACAGCGGTCCCTTGGCGGCTTCCCTTTCAATAACAGTGTAGCTAAGATTATGTGAGATAAACCAGTCTATAGTAAGAGGCGATAGTCTGATAAAAAGATTTTCCCTGTCTGCTGATGATATTGAGACGTTCCTGGCCAGCAAATCCGTCATCGCATTGCCAGGCAATGGAACCGATACTTCAGCCTGTCCCAGCTGCTTTACCATATCTCTCAGCAAGTCATCCCGGCTCCCATCCTGTGCAAAAGAGAATACCGGCGCAAGGGCCAGGGCCAAAGCAAGTATCTTATACAGCCTGGCCATAGATATCTATACGTTGAATCTTATATGCAGTATGTCCCCGTCACTGACAATATAGTTCTTTCCCTCTATATTGAATTTCCCAGCTTCCTTGCAGGCATGTTCCGATCCAAGGGTAACAAAATCATCATACTTCATCACCTCAGCTCTTATAAAGCCCCTCTCAAGATCGCTGTGTATAACCCCTGCAGCCTGGGGAGCTGTCATACCCCTCTTTATTGTCCATGCTCTTATTTCTTTCGGACCAACAGTAAAAAAGGTCTGCAGGTTAAGCATCCTGTAGGCGGCCCTTACCAGCTTATCCACTCCCGGCTCCTCAAGACCCGCATCCTTTAAAAAGGCTATGCGATCGTCCCTGCTCTCAAGCTCAGCTATCTCTGCTTCCACTTCTCCCGCTATAACCAGTATCTCTGCTTCCTTACCTTCAAAATACTTCCTTACATCTTCAACATAACTGTTCCCCTCAACTGCTGAGTTCCCGTCAACATTACATACAAAGATCACCGGTTTCATGGTAAGCAGAAACAGATCATCAACATATTTCCTGTCGTCTTCCTTTATCTCAAGGGTACGCGCATTGTTGAAGTTACCGATATGGGCCCTGTACAGTTCCAGAACCTCACATCCGCGCTTAGCGTCCTTATCACCAGTCTTTGCTGCTCTCTCAAGCCTCTGGATCTTCTTTTCAACTGATTCAAGATCCTTTACCTGAAGCTCAAAGTCAATGGTCTCAAGGTCGCGTACAGGATCTACCGAACCGTCGATATGAGGCAGTGCCTCATTGTCAAAGCACCGTAGCACATGTATAAGGGCATCGGTGTTACGGATGTCTCCAAGAAACTTATTTCCTACTCCTTCCCCTTTGTTCGAACCCCTTGTAAGTCCCGGGATATCTACTATCTCCATGGTTGTCGGCACTATCTTTTCTGTAACCTGATGCTTCTCAAGCTCGTAAAGCCTTGGATCAGGTACCTGAACAACTCCTATATTGGTTTTGGTACCGCTGAAGGCAAAAGCATTGGTTTCTCCTTTTGTATTTGATATACAATTAAATATTGTGGTCTTCCCCACATTTGTAATTCCTGTAATTCCGCACTGCAGAGCCATTATATTCAGATTTTATTTTCCACATCCTAAGCCGGCAGGATAGTTACCCACTCCCGGAAGAGTCTGTTTGTCCCGCACGACTGTTTTATTTCAAACGATGACCCAGTTCACACAGGGGCACACGCTCCTGCTCACCTGTATCCATCATCCGTAGTGTCGCCTCGTTACTGTCAATCTCATCCTCTCCCGCAAGAACAACAAAAGGGATCTTTTTTGAAGCGGCATACGACAGCTGCTTCTTAAGTTTTACAGGATCAGGATACAGCTCGGCACTTATTCCGTTACTTCTTATCAGCTCAGTTAATCTTAGAGCATATGGCAGTTCTTTTTCACCAAAGTTTATTACGAGCACCTTTGTGCCCCAGCCAGCCATGCCTTCAAACATATTCTGATTCAAGAGTACATCATAGATCCTGTCGGCTCCGAACGAGATACCTACACCTGAGACTCCGTCCATACCAAAAACTCCGGTGAGGTTGTCATACCTGCCCCCCCCGCATATACTGCCAATAGCCGTATCTTTCGACTTAACCTCAAAGATAGCCCCTGTGTAGTAGTTCAGTCCCCTGGCGAGAGTAAGATCCAACTCAACCTCATTAGCCAGACCGGCACCTCCAATAAGTCCGAACAGGGTCCGGAGTTCCGAAACTCCCATTTTCCCTGTCTCTGAGTGTTCCAGTATCCTTTCAAGCTCTTCCAGCTTTGATTGGTTGTCGCCACTCAGGTTTAACACAGGCTGAAGCTTCTCGATGGCGGCAGCAGAGACACCTTTTTCTGCAAGCTCAAGATTAACGCC